>CAILUR010000187.1 GCA_903837445.1 uncultured bacterium
GTTCAATGAGTCTATCAATATAGCGTACATAGCGTTCCTGAAGCAGTTCATCTTTAAGCATAGTCATAAGAGTCGGAGTCAAAGACATAGTCACACGAAAATCCACACCATCTTCTACGAGTTTGTTAAAGACATCCAAAAGTGGGATATAGGTTTCCGTAATGGCTTCATAGAGCCAGTTTTCTTCGAGGGAATCGTTATATTCAGGATGTCTTACAAAAGGCAGGTGGGCGTGCAAAAGAAGTGCCAGATACCCAGCGGGTTTGTTCATTATCCCTATTCCGTTTTTCTTTCAACCGTGATTTTTATGGTAATAGAATCTGTCTTATCGGCAGATACAGCCGTAACCGGCAAGAATACCTCTCCATCCACAAGTTTGTAATGAAAAATAAAAGAGCCATCTTCTTTCAGCTGGACTTTTTCATTTTTCACAGTTACTTGTGCGTCTTTTTTTGTTATGCCATTTAATATCAGTTCTGTGTTTACTTTTAAAAAGAAATCTTTATTTTTTTCCACTTCAGGCGCTAAAGAAAAACTGCTCACAGTGTCAGACCCAAAAGATAAATCCGATGACCTGCCCACTGTGTCAGAGGCGCCTATAGGTTTTACTTCATTTTTTACTCCACCCGACATACGAAATATCTCTTCAAAATGAGAATCCACTTCCATCCACTCTTCGCTTTTTACAGCTGAGACTTTTTCCGATGGTGTGCCAACAGAATTTGAACGCAGTAAAGTAATAAAATTTCCAGAAATTGTTTTAAGTCCAAGGTCCACTAGATAAGTACAACCAGCTTTCCACACATTTAAGTACCAGTTATCCGAATCCGGCGAAACATAAATATCTCGAAAGCTATGGGCATTTTTGCCATCAAAAGAAATATCTGTAATATCATATAACCTTATGCACAAATGTGACACTCCCCATTCAGGCTTAAGCGTTTGCTTTTTTTGCGCCACAAACTCAGTCTTCAAATCCAAATACGCATAACACCAAAAAGCATCCCGTGCCATTAAGACCAATCGATTATCGTGATATCTGTGTGGGATAGCATCTTCTTCTCTTTTTGCAAAATTAGGAATATGCATTTGTTTTTTTGAATTTTCTTTTAGTTGAGGGGGATAAAACTTTGAAGCTTCTATTTCGATCTGTGTTTCTTGAAAAGTTTCAGTTTTGACAGAAATAGTTTTTTTCTTTTTAGGAGGAATCGTTTCTTCTTTTTTTATAGCTTTAAGTTTAGTAGGTGCGATATGTTTTATTTCAGTTTTCTTTAGTTTACTCTTTGCAGTAACTTTTTTTTCTACTTTTTCTTTAACTTTTTTTTCAGTTTTTTTCGCTGGTTTTTTCTCTTTCATTTTAAGCCCCCCAATACAAAAAGAATAAATAAAAAAACTAACCCTTTATATCAAAGGAAAGCTTACCTTCTCTTACTATTAGTTAGAAGCCTGTGGTCCAGCAAGAATTTCATTAAGATCTTTGCCAGCTTTAAACTTTACCACTCTCTTTGCTGCAACATCAACCTTTTCTCCGGTTTTTGGATTGCGAGCGATACGCGCTTTTCTGTCCTTAACCGAGAAAGAACCAAGGCCTGTTACTGAAACTTTTTCGTTTGCTTTTAAAGCATCCTGGGTTATTTTTACAAACTGATCCAGAATTTTTTCTACATCTTTTTTTGGAAATGATACATTTTCTCCGATTTTGTCTACGATTTCAATTTTTGTCATTTTAAATCCTCCTTTTCTGATTTTTTACAATATATATATAAAAGCTTTAAATGTCAAGTTTTTTTTTGTTTCTTTAAGGTCGTTTCTTTACAAAAAAAATAACTTTGATATTTATAACGGTTTGAACAATTTAAATACTTTTATCTACCAGCACTTATCATAAAACTTATGTTCTGTCTCTGTTATTACTTTTCGGACTCCATACATTGCCACCTTACTACATTTATCGCAACTACATTCAAAATATCGTTGACAGTGGCGCCTCTGGACAAATCAGAACAAGGTCTTTTCAGCCCTTGTAAAATCGGTCCAAATGCCAGTGCTTTTCCAATGCGTTGTGTAATTTTATATGCTACATTTCCAGACTCCAAATCTGGGAATATAAGTACATTTGCTTTACCAGCTATAGGAGACCCTTTGGCTTTGACATCACATATTTCTGGCACCAGCGCCGCATCTATTTGCATTTCCCCATCCACAATAATATTCGGATACTTTCTTTTAATAATATTCGTAGCATTTATTACTTTGTTTATTTTTGCGTGTGTGGCGCTGCCTTTCGTTGAAAACGAAATCATAGCGACTCGCGGTTCTTTACCCACAAGCATTTTAAAACTCTCAGCCGTGGAAACCGCTATATCCGAAAGCTGGTTTTCATCAGGATCCACCACCACGCCTCCGTCAGCATATGCCAATATGCCAGCTTCACCAAAACTTTCATCCGGCAAA
>CAILUR010000188.1 GCA_903837445.1 uncultured bacterium
CATTCCATATCCATCTGTAACCGCCTTGTCCTCCAATATTTACAAATACTGAAGAAGCAGTGTCATTTGTTTCTTCGAGAGTAATAAGATTAATCCATTTATACGATATAGATGCCACTTGTATGCCTAAATGTGGTCCTACAAACCATCCTGTGAGCGCGTGTTTCTCTAAATAAAAATTATAATCTAACTGTCCGCCAAGTATCGAATACTTCCAGTCTGTTAAGCCAAAGCCCCAGTAATTCAAACCAAGACCAATACCAGCTGAATCTCCAAGTGCCCTTTCATAACGCGCGTTCCATAAACCAAAAATAAGCCCCAGTGGGTTTACGGTAACTACATTTTTCTGTGATGCCACATCTGACCCTTCTGTAGCTACTGCCGCTGCTTTTTGTGCAATGGTCTTAGCCTGCGCCATTGGAACAATGATAAGAAGCAGTACTGCCAAAACCAATAATGTTCTTTTCTTTCTTTTGCCTCCTTTTAAAAATATTTTATTTCTTTATGCTTACAAGTTTATACGAAACTTTCTCAAAAATCAATAGGTTTACACCTTTTCTATGGTCTTTTCAAGTGCCTCTTTATATATGGTATCCCACGAAAACCCTGCGGCAAACTCCAGTGAATTTTTTAAACAGACCTTATAAAACTCATCATCACTTAAAAGTTTTATGCAGGCGTTTGCGAGCGCTATTTTTTCATATTTACATACCACCCCCATAGGCTTTTCCGCCACTGCTTGCGCTATCCACGGCACATCCGTTATCACTATGGGCAGACCGCAACCGAGATACTCTTTTGGCTTTGTCGGGTCTGCGTAATAAGTATAATTATTTTTATCGTCAATATATGGTGCGAGCCCTATGCGCTCGTGTGAGATAAACTTGAAAAGTGGGTCGTGTTGCATAAGCCCAAGAAACTTTACCGAGGCTTCAAGCCCGAGAGTTTTTGTCTGCACTTTCAGATTCTGTTCATAAGGTCCTGTGCCGATAATGAGCAATTGCGCCGCTGGCACTGTTTTTAGTATTTCTGGCATAGCCTCTATCAGCAATTGCACGCCTTTTGTCTCATCCAACATACTCATAAGCACCATAGTTTTTTTAGCCAGTTTTTCTTCTACTGTAAACTTATCTACTGCATCCAGTTCTATACCCACCGGCACCACAATATTTTTTGATTTTTTAAAATTAAACTTTTTATTTTTAGCATTTGCCATACGCTCTGACAAGCTCCAGATACTATCGGCACCACCGCAGGCTAGCCCATCAATAAACTCGTAAGCAAAATTAAAAATAGGATTTGGGAAGCGCCTGTCCATATGGTCTATAATATAGTAAGCGACTTTATCCACTTTTCCAAAAAGTTTCATTACTATCCCTGTAAGAGCGTTGAGTGGGTCCACCCCGACAAATAAATCCACTTTTTTCTTTAAAGAAAACATATAGGTAATATTAAACACGACATCTTGCATCCATTGAAACAACTGGGACTTTCCTCTTTTATGCCCTTTTATTTCTTTTATTATTTTCCCTTTTTCATATTTTACCACAGCCGTGCCTTCCATTTTAGTATAGACAAA
>CAILUR010000189.1 GCA_903837445.1 uncultured bacterium
CGGGTGCAGGGGTTTCCCGTGGTCAGGGAAGAACGCTTTGAACATAAGGATATAGGTTCCGTGTATCCTCCACTTTCTTTGTTATATACCGCTGCAATACTTGAAAAACATTCCGAATATACCATAAAACTTATTGATGCTAATGGGTTTGACCTTTCATATAATAATGTGGTTTCTGAAATAATAGAATATTGTCCTGATTTAGTTTTGATCCGTACTGGTTTTGATACCTGGCAGGAAGATATGAAAATCCTCGCCCCTGCAAAAACCGTGGGTGCGCTGACTGTAATGCGAAATAAGATAATCGGAGATGTCGCGTGGCTTAAAAGTGAAGTTTTAAAAAATGAAAATTTGGATGTGTTTTTAAATGTGGAACCTGAAGCTGTCGTGGAAAACCTTGCGGCCGCTTTAGCAAAGAATATGGAAGGACACTCCTTTGCAAAAAAAACAAATAGTAGCGTTAGTAAGAATTTTGATTTTTTAAAAAGTGTCTTGGGAATATCTTTTTATTCTGGCACAAATCAAATAGACACCCCTTCCCCCGAACTAAATGAAAACTTGGATGAGATACCATTTCCGGCATATCATTTGCTTCCTACGCTTAAGGTGTATCATACCGGAGTTCTTAATGCGCCTTTCGCACTTGTCCAAACTACGCGAGGCTGTCCTTTTAAATGTACTTTTTGTGCTTTTGGAAAAAGCGGGTACAGGACGAGAAGTGTGGAAAATGTCATAACTGAAATTAAATATCTGAAAGAAAAATTTAAAATAAAATCATTTCTCTTTTTTGATGACACCCTGTCTTTAAAACCAGGGAGAGCCGAGGAAATAGCAAAAAGAATGATAGAAGAAAAACTAAATGATTTGGAATGGGTGTGTTGTACCCGTGCAAATTTGGTAACTTACGATATGCTAAAAATAATGAAACAGGCGGGAATGAAAGAAATTGCCATAGGGATAGAGACGGGGTCACAAAAGATTCTGGATAATATAAAAAAAGGCGTGGCCCTTGAAGACATAAGAAATGTTTCTGCTTGGTGCCATAAACTCAAAATACTTTTTTACGGACTGGTGATTATAGGTCTTCCCGGAGAAACTAAAGAGACAGTGGCAGAGTCGGTAAAATTTATAAAAGAAATAGACCCATTTTACACGCAGTTTTGTTTTTCCACACCATTTCCAAATACTGAAATATATGAAGACTACGAAAAAAATGGATACTTGCTAACAAAAGACTGGACTAAATATTTTCCGTTATCGGAAGAACCAGCAGTAAGGACCGAAACCCTATCTGCCGAAGAACTAAAAGCGCTTAGAAACTGGGCGTATAAAAAACTTTTATTCAGACCTGTGTATCTGTTAAAAAAAATAAGGCCTTTTGACTGGAAATGGAATATAACGGGAGCGGCAAAAATTATAGATAGAATGCTAAGGGTGCTTTTAAAAAAACCTGTACGATAATAAAAGGAGAAAATTAAATGATAAAAAAAATTGATATTTTGTTTGCTGCCGGCGCTGTGGGGGGGCTTGCTTTTGCTTTGCTTATGTGGGGTTTTGGTGAAATGGGAATTGCCAAAATGCTAAAAGTAGAACTGGCCCCGGCTCTAAAAGGCCCGTTTATTTATCACAGCATGATTTGGGGCGGGATATGGGGAATGCTGTTTATCCTTCCAGTGTATGATAAAAAGCGTATTACAAAAGGATTGTTATTGTCTTTGATTCCGGCTTTTATGGAACTACTATATTTTATGCCGAACTCGGCAAACAATGAAATGTTTGGCATAATGGGGTCTATTGACAGCAAAAGAGGATATTTTGGACAGCATCTCGGAACCTTAACTCCGGTGCTGATTTTTATATACTACGCAGCGTGGGGAATAGTTACGAGCTTTTGGATAAAAATGAGTGGAGAAAGATAATTTTAATATAACTATTGAGTACTTCCCGGGAGTTGGGTTTCTGTCTGTTCACAAGTTTTCTGATTGTCTTCTGGGGTGCATTCTTCCAGTTTCGAAGGTGGCCCCTGTCTTGTAATTATCACTTTGGTTTTCCATAGGCCAGTAAAGTAATAAATAATATTTAATATGACAGCGAGTCCAGCACTGAATAACATACCAAACCATATGCCGCGTTCTTTTAAACCAGTATGTTCTGCAAGGACATAGGCCAGTGGC
>CAILUR010000190.1 GCA_903837445.1 uncultured bacterium
CTTTAAAGACTTATAAAACAATTTATATTACTTAATTTACAAGTTTTTGTCAACATTTTTTTATGCCAAATTTTATGAAACTCTGTTCTATTTACGAGAAACACTCTTATAATTCTTATTTATTATATTTTTTATAAGCACTTATGTGTTTCCCTTTCCACATTCCCTCATATTCTAAAATCATTGTTTCATTTTCTTTTTCAAGCTCTATAAGTGCGTTAATATCCGCGTTAATTTTTACCGATAGTTCCAAGTAATTGTCTTTGTGTGCTACTTTGCCAGTGGCAAAGACCTCATCTATCCTATGCACTTCTTTTAAAAGGCTTAATTTTCTCTCATCAATAGTAATTACCTTTTGTATTTGGGCTTGTTTCAGCCAGCGGTGTTGCCTATTTACAATAAGTAGCACGATTTTTATAAGTCTTTGTTTCCTAAGCAGGATATCTGAGTTTGAATTATCTGGCATTTAAGCCCTGTCTACCCGTATTTTTTTCATTGCTTTTTCCAGCTTCCCCTTTGAAGTACAACTTTCAATAAACTTAGGTGTTTTTACAACTTCTGCCAATATCATATTTGCCAGGTGACTTTTAGAAAACTTTTTATCCCCCAGATGCGTTTTTAAAAGTAGGCTTAACCGTACCAGTTTTTCGTTATTTTCTTTTGTCAATATAACAACATTTTCTTTTTTTGTTTTTGGTCTGATGCGTTTTTCTGGCACTATTTGAACCACATTGTTGTCCACTTCGGGAACTGGATTTGAGAAATAATTTTTTCCAGGTTTTTTATCACGCCGTGTTTTTTCTCTTTTCATTTCTTTAAGCTTTTTAATCTGCATTTCAGCTTCGGTCATTTTGTGCCCAGACATTCAAGAACTCCCACTAATAAAATTATTTTTTTACTTTAGTTTCCATCTTTTTCAATATATATATTGGCGCCTATACTTTTCAGTTTTTTATCTAGACCTTCATACCCTCTTTCGATATGATATATTCTATGCACTTCACTTACTCCGTCAGCTGCCAGCGCTGCTATTATCAAAGCTGCTCCTGCTCTCAAATCGGAAGCCATTACATTTGCTGCGCTAAGTTTATTGACCCCTTTTATTATGGCCATATTGCCATCCACTCTTATATCCGAACCCATTCGGGTTAATTCCATTACATGCATAAACCTGTTCTCCCATATCTCTTCCTTAATCACCGCCTCGCCTTTTGCCAGTGTCATAAGTGCCATCCACTGCGCCTGTACATCCGTAGGAAAACCGGGATACGGTGCCGTAATAATATCTGTAGCTTTAAGTTTTCCTTTATACGGAAAAACAGTTACGCTATTTTTATCTGTTTTAATTTTTACGCCTGCTTCTTTTATTTTCTCCAAAAACAAAGCCAACTGCGCTGGTATCAAGTGCGTAATTTTCACAGCACCTTTTGTCATCACTGCCGCCGATATTAAAGTCGCCGCTTCTATCCTGTCCGGCATAACGCTAAAATCTTTAACTCCGTGCAATTTTTTTACGCCTTTTATTGTAATAACATCCGTACCTTCACCAGTGATCTGCGCTCCCATAAGTTTTAAGAACTCTACCGCGCCTACCACATCAGGTTCTTTTGCGACATTATCCAGTCGGGTTTCTCCATCCGCCAAAACTGCGGCAAGCATAACATTTATTGTCGCCCCTACGCTCACCTTATCAAAGACTATTCTCGCGCCTTTTAATTTTTTTGCTGTGGCTTTTACAAAGCCGTGGGCGATTTCTATTTTTGCTCCCATTTTTTTCATTCCCATAAGATGCAGATTTATCGGTCTGGCACCTATAGCACAACCGCCGGGAAGTGAGACCTTCGCATACCCATATTTTGTAAGCAATGGGCCCAAAACATATATAGACGCTCTCATAGTTTTTACCAGTTCATAAGGGGCTTCGTAATTTTTTATACCAGCGGGGTCTATTGTCAGAGTGTGTTCTTTTATTTCGCTTTTGGCACCCAGCAAACCTATCAGTTTTGCCATTGTCCTAATATCGCGCACAAGTGGAATATTTTTAATAGTAGAAGGACTGCTACCAAGTATTGCTGCCGCTATTACCGGAAGGGTCGCATTTTTAGAACCACTTACAGCGACTACTCCTTTAAGTTTCTTTCCACCTTTTATAACTATTTTATCCATTTTTTATCCCATCCATTGTATTTTATTTATTATAATACTTATTATTTTTTCAGTCAATTGAAGAATACCCCACAAATATAATTCATTTTTATACTTCCGGTATGTCTGCTATCAATTGCCTCAGTTTTTGTTTTACCAATTCAGGGTCTTCCATAATCACTATTTCTTTTCTAATATTTCCCGCATCTCCAAACCCCTTTATATATCTCGAGAAATATTTGCGCATTTCATAGACTCCCTTTTGTCCTTTGAAAGCCACCAACATATCGTAGTGTTTTATCGCCGCCCTTACCTGTTCTTTTAAATCCGGGATAAACTCTTTGTCCCTAAGTGTTTTAAAAATAAACGGATTACCCATAGCCGCTCTGCCTATCATTACAGCGTCACACCCTGTAACCTCTTTCATTTTCAAAGCAGTAGCGCTATCTGTCACATCCCCGTTCCCTATGACAAATAACTTGGAGTTTTCTTTTAGTATTTTAATATGTTCCCAATTCGCTGTCCCTCGAAACATTTGCGCCCTGGTTCTCGGATGCAAGGTGATAATAGTAACACCTAAGTCCTGCGCCATTTTATTAAATTCCAAATAATTAAGCGAGGCATCATCCCAACCAGATCTTATCTTTATACTGACAGGCGTGCCTTGTGCCCCTTTTACCACAGCTTCCATTATCTGGGCGGCAAGCAAAGGTTTTGTCATAAGAGAACTTCCGCCTGA
>CAILUR010000191.1 GCA_903837445.1 uncultured bacterium
AATCAGGAGGAAATAAAATGGGAAAAGCAAAATTTGAAAGAAAGAAAACGCATGTAAATGTAGGAACCATAGGACATGTTGATCACGGAAAAACGACCTTGACAGCAGCAATAACAAAAGTGCTTGCGGGAAAAGGATTGGCGCAGGTAAAAAACTTTGAAGATATCGACAACGCGCCGGAAGAGAAGGCTCGTGGAATCACGATAGCGACAGCGCATGTAGAGTATGAGTCTGAAATCAGACATTATGCGCATGTGGATTGCCCTGGGCATGCTGATTATATCAAAAATATGATCACCGGAGCCGCACAGATGGACGGCGCGGTACTGGTAGTATCAGCTGCAGATGGGCCAATGCCACAGACTCGCGAGCACATATTGCTGGCACGCCAGGTAGGCGTTCCTTACATTATAGTGTTCTTGAACAAAGTAGATATGGTAGATGATCCTGAAATACTTGAACTTGTAGAGGTAGAGGTAAGGGAACTGTTGACAAAGTATGATTTTCCAGGAGACAAGACGCCTATTATAAAAGGCTCTGCGTTGAAAGCTATGGAAGATCCAACAGGACCATGGGGCGAGAAGATAATGGAATTAATAAAAGCCTTAGATACATATATACCTGATCCAAAACGCGATACAGAAAAACCATTTCTGTGTGCAGTAGAAGATGTATTTTCGATAACTGGCCGTGGTACAGTTGCCACAGGCAGAATCGAACGCGGTAAAGTAAAAATAAACGAAGAAGTAGAAATCGTAGGAATAAAGGATACCAAGAAGACAGTAGTAACAGGAATAGAAATGTTCCGTAAACTTTTAGATGAAGGCTTATCTGGAGACAATGTAGGGTTGCTGCTCAGAGGCGTAGAAAAAGATGATGTTGAGCGCGGGCAGGTAATAGCAAAGCCAGGCTCGATCACCCCACACAAAAAATTCAGAGGCAAAGTATATGTGCTGACAAAAGAAGAAGGCGGAAGACATACTCCATTTGTAAACGACTATCGTCCGCAGTTTTATTTTAGAACGACGGATGTAACCGGAAGCATAAAATTGCCTGCCGGAGTAGATATGGTAATGCCGGGAGACAATGTAGTAATGGATGTAGAGTTGTTGGTACCAATAGCAATGGAGAAAGAACTTAGATTTGCTATCCGCGAAGGCGGAAGGACAGTCGGCTCCGGTGTTATTACCGAGATAGTCGAATAAAAAAATAGGCAAGGGTAAAATAATAAATGAGAGATATCATAACGATGGCATGTACAGTTTGTAAGAGGAGAAATTATACTCTTACAAAAAACAAGACACAACACACAGAAAAACTTGAAGTTAAAAAATACTGCAAGTTTTGTAAAAAGCATACTCCTCACAAGGAAACTAAATAAGATAAAGTAGGCCGGTAGCTCAACTAGGTAGAGTATTGGTCTCCAAAACCAAATGTTGCAGGTTCAATTCCTGTCCGGCCTGCCAGTAAAACCGAGCAGCCGGGCAAGAAAATATCCGGCAAATGGTGAAAGTATGTTTGGAGTTGTGGTTGTAAAAAGATATTTTTGACTTGGGTAAGCGGATTTGAAAGGTAAACGCTGGATTGCAAACCAATCACGCTTTGTCCCCGCCCCAATAAAAATTATTCAGGAGCATAGATGAATAAGTTAATTGAGTTTTTTAAGGTCGCATGGCTGGAGTTGAAAAAAGTAACATGGCCGGGAAGAAAAGAGATATTGGCATCCACTTTAGTGGTTATGCTTGTTGGCGTGTTCTTTATGTTATATATAGGGCTGATTGATTTCGCCCTTACAAAACTGGTAAAATTTTTGTTCAGGTGAGGTAATTAAATGGCGAGAAAATGGTATGTTTTAAGTACATATGCAGGACAAGAAGATTCGGTAAAAGAAAACTTGTTGCAAAGAATTGCTACATATAACTTAAATGAAAAAGTATTTAATGTTCTTATACCTTCGGAGAATGTTACCGAAATTAAGAAAAAGAAAAAAGTAATTAAAAATAAAAAGTTTTTTCCTGGATATATTCTTGTCGAAATGGATATTGATATGGAGTCAGAAGATGGCAAAGAAGTGCTTTATATTTTAAGGCACACGCCAAAGGTGACTGGTTTCGCAGGAACGAAATCAACTCCAATACCACTTCCGGAATCCGAGGTCAAAGAAATAACAGACCTTATGGAGGACAGGAAGAAAAAGCCAAGAATGGCTGCTTATTTTGAAGAGGGAGAACACATTAAGATAGTGGATGGACCTTTTATGAACTTTAATGGGGTAGTAGAAGAAGTCAATCTTGAAAAAGGTAAATTAAAAGTAGTTGTGACTATATTCGGCAGGCCTACGCCTGTTGAGCTTGAGTTTGATCAGGTCGAAAAGATATTTTAAGTTTTGCCTTTTATTGCTATTGGGTCCGTATAGATGCTTCGGAGCCGCTTCAAATAGCTGAAAAAAGGTGGCAAAGTTTTGGCGCCAGCCGAAGAAAACATGGCGCTGTTTAAAAGGAGGTAAAAAGAATGGCACCAGTAAAAAAAGTAATGAAACAGATAAAGCTGCAGATAACTGCTGGAAAAGCAAATCCTGCGCCACCAGTTGGGCCGGCACTTGGACAACATGGCGTAAACATTATGGATTTTTGCAAGCAGTTTAATGACAGAACGAAAGACAAGGGTGATTTAGTTCTCCCTGTTGTAATTGATGTGTATGAGGATAGATCTTTTAGTTTTATTCTTAAAACACCTCCAGCGGCAATATTGCTGAAAAAAGCTGCAAACATTGTCAAAGGGTCAGGCGTTCCGAATAAGATTAAAGTTGCAAAAGTTACAAAAGCTCAAGTAGCAGAAATAGCTAAAATTAAAATGCCGGACTTAAACTGTGACTCCCCGGAATCTGCGCAGAGCATGGTAGCAGGCGCGGCCAGGAGCATGGGCATTATTGTTGAATGAGAGAGGTAAAGTGAAATGAAAAAAGTAAGCAAAAGACATAAAGAAATAGCAAAACTTGTTGAGAAAGACAAAGTTTATGGTGTTGAAGAAGCTGTAGCAATTATTAAAAAAACAGCCAACACAAAATTTAATGAGAGCGTTGATGTTTCCGTAAACCTTGCGAAACCGCCTATTCAGGCTGAGCAGCAGATAAGAAGCACTATTGTGCTTCCTAAGGGATCAGGAAAAAAAGTACGCGTTCTTGTCTTTGCAATGGGCGAAAAAGAAAAAGAAGCAAAAGACGCAGGCGCTGATTTTTATGGCGGAGAAGATATGATTACAAAAGTAAAAACAGGATGGCTTGAATTTGATGTGGCTATCGCGACTCCGGACATAATGAAAGAAGTCGGAAAACTTGGTAAGATTCTTGGCACAAAAGGACTTATGCCTAACCCAAAATCAGGAACGGTTACTTTTGATATTAAGAAAGCTGTTACCGAATTCAAAGCGGGAAAAGTAGAGTTCAGAGCAAATAAAGAAGGTGTGGTTCATTTAATTGTAGGAAAAGCTGGTTTCACTGAAACAGATATAGTTGAAAATGTCACCACTTTTATTAAACAATTCCTGAAGCTTCCAGCTTTAAGCACAAAGGGACAGTATGTTAAAAGTATGTACATTTCAACCACTATGGGAATAGGTCTTCCTGTAGATTTCAAGAAGTATATGTAAGAGAGGTGCAAAAAAACAATGGCAACTAATAAAGAAAAAAAGCAATTAGTTATAGATGAAACGCTTGCGAATTTTCGCGAGGCTTCTGGGATAATTATTTCTGATTATCAAGGCCTTACGGTTGAGAAAGTATCGAAACTCAGACGGGAACTTCGTAAAGTCGGAGCAAAGTACAAAGTGGTAAAAAATACGCTTTCAAAGAGAGTACTTAAGGAACTTAGCATAAGTTCTCTTGATTCGTATTTTACAGGAGTTACCGGAATAGTATTTTGCAAGGAATATGTTTCGGCGATAAAGATACTAACAAAGTTTGCCAAGGAAAATGAAGCCTTTAAAATTAAAGGCGGATACCTTGATAATAAAGCTTTCAATGTAAAAGAAATTACAGAAATAAGCAAGCTCAGTTCAAAGGAAGAACTTATAGGCAAGTTGGTATACCTGCTCAACCAGCCGCTTACAAGACTTATGAATGTGCTTTCTTCTCCGTCGCGTGAAATCGTGACGGTCTTGTCCGCTATTAAGGACAAAAAATAATCCCTAAAAGGAAAAAACTCAGGAGGTGCCGATATGGCGATTTCGAAAGAAGATTTTATTAAGGAAATAGAGGGTATGACAGTACTTGAGCTCAACGAGCTTGTGAAGGCTCTGGAAGAGAAGTTTGGAGTATCTGCAGCAGCCCCAATGATGATGGCAGGCGGAGCAGCGGTAGGCGCAGCAGCAGGTGCGGCAGCCGAAGAAAAAACATCATTTGATGTTATTCTTGCATCCGTTGGCGACAAAAAAATTCAGGTAATCAAAGTGGTAAGAGAACTTACCGCTCTTGGACTTGCGGAAGCGAAAGCTATCGTTGATGGCGCGCCTAAAGCAGTAAAAGAAGGCACATCAAAAGACGAAGCGGAGAAAATAAAGAAAGCGCTTGAAGAGCAGGGCGCGAAAGTAGAAATAAAGTAAATTTATTATATAGCAAATCCCCTGTGCAGGCGGCCGTTTATCAATTAAACGGTCAAAAACCTGCACCGGGGAATTTGTATTTGTTTTAGTAAAACGAAGTATATAATAATGAAGAGTAAAAATGTAATGTTTTATCGGGATAATAATTTCAGTTAACCGGTATTGTAAAAGGCCGGGCTCCACAAATAACCGCATTTAGGAAGGAGCAATATGGAAAAAAATAGCGAGAGACTTAAAATAGAAGAAGAAATCTCTAAAATCCCAAACCTCATGGACATACAGAAAAAATCCTATGAGGAATTTCTTATGTTTGATGTTCCAGCACCCGATAGACGGAAAAACGCGGGTTTGCAGGAAGTCTTCAGTACCATATTCCCCATATCAGATTATAACGGTGTTTATAAATTATATTTCCTGGGTTATAAGTTTGATGTCCTTAAAAACTCAGTAGACGATTGCATTGAAAGAGGGCAGACTTTTGCGGCCACTCTGTATGGTACTTTTAGGCTTGGCATAAGTGAAACAAAAGAAAATTCGAAAGAGACTATAGTGAAGGGGATAACTGAACAAGAAGTTAGAATATGTGATGTGCCCTTGATGACCGATAGAGGAACTTTTATAATAAACGGAGCGGAGCGCGTAATAGTTAGCCAGTTACATCGTTCTCCAGGCGTCTCTTTTGAAGAAGAAGACGAGATTGCTTCGAGAGACAGAACTCTATATGTAGGACGCATGGTGCCTTATAGAGGCACATGGATAGAAGTGGAATATGATTCAAATAGCATAGTGTATATCAAACTTGATAGAAAGAAAAAATTCCTTGTGACGACAATACTCAGAGCTCTTGGTTATTCCAAAAATGAGGACATTTTAAATCAGTTCTTTGAAAGTTCTGATTTTGATGCTTCGAGTGAAAAGTGTATAGACAAGATTATAGGCAAAGATGTTATTGATAAAAGCACAGGCGAGATAATTGCCGAAGCTGGAATCCCTGTAACTGAAGAACTTCAGAAAAAAATAGTAAAGGCTGATTTGAAGGAAATTACTTTGCTCAGCATAGAAGAAGATAATCCATATTTGGATATTATAAAGACTTTGAAAAAAGATGGAGTGAAAACAGAGAATGAAGCGCTTGTTGAAATTTTCAAAAAAATGAGAGTCGGAGAACCAGCTACGATTCCAGGCGCGAAGACACTTTTTAAAAATCTCTTTTTTGATAATAAAAGATATAATTTGAGTGAAGTGGGAAGATATAAACTTAACAGAACACTGGGGTTTGATGTAGAAGAAGAAGAAACTAAAGATACAATGACGATTCTTACGAAGGAAGATTTTATTAAGTTTGTAAAAAAATTCTTTAAAGTAAATAATATCAGACTTAAAGTTCCAAAATATAAGGATACTGTGGAAGATGTTATTGATATTACGAGAGAAGTTTTTGAAGATTTTATGAAAGACAAGTATTCAAAAAAAGAAAACATACTTAAAAAAATCTTGAAAGAAGTAGATGTGGCAAAGTCATCCGACATTGTAAAAGACACAATTAAGGTAATGTCTGCAGCCAATATTATTGATATGGAAAAGGGAAGAATAAAAAATGAACAAATAAACAATGAAAATGATATTGCTGAAGAAGTTACAAGAATTTTGACGCAGGTAAAAAGCGATATTGACCATCTTGGGAATAGGCGTGTCAGGAGCGTTGGAGAGCTCGTGGAAAATCAATTTAGAATAGGTCTTTCGCGAGTTGAAAAAATGATAAAAGAAAGAATGACAATTATTGATATGAAACAAGTCACCCCTGCCAATCTTATAAACACAAAACCACTTGAAGCGGCATTACGCGAGTTTTTTGGAAGCAGCCAGCTGTCACAGTTTATGGACCAGATTAATCCACTCGCAGAGTTGACACATAAGCGCAGAATTTCAGCCCTTGGCCCTGGTGGGTTAAATAGGGAACGTGCGGGCTTTGAAGTGCGAGACGTACATTACACACACTATGGAAGACTATGCCCAATAGAAACACCTGAGGGACAAAACATAGGTCTTATTACTTCGCTTGCAACATATGCGAAAGTAAATGATTATGGGTTTATCGAGACCCCTTATCGTAAAGTAAAAAAAGGTATTGCAATAGATGAAATTAATTATCTTACGGCGGATCAAAGTGATAAATATCATATAGGTCCTTCGGAAATAGAAATTGATGACAAAGGTAAAATAACCAGCGAATTGATTTTGTCAAGACACAGAGAGAATTTTGAACTCATTACTCCTGACAAACTTGATTATATAGATGTATCGCCTAAGCAGGTAGTGTCGGCAGCTGCTTCTTTGATTCCTTTCCTTGAACATGATGACGCTAACAGAGCGCTCATGGGTTCGAACATGCAAAGGCAGGCTGTTCCTCTTATGGTAACAGAACAGGCTTTTGTTGGAACGGGAATGGAAAACAAGGCAGCTAAAGATTCCGGCAGGTCAGTAATGGCAAAAACTGCAGGTACAATTTCTTATGTGGACTCGGAAGTTATAGTGCTTCTCAAAGATGGTATGGAAACTTCTACTTTTAAAGAACAAATGGATGTTTATTATTTGAAAAAATTTAGAAGAACAAACCAAGATACTACGATAAATGAAAAACCTATAGTTAAAAAAGGGCAGAGAGTAAAAAAAGGCGAAATTATTGCCGATGGCTCTGCGATGAAAAATGGCGAGATATCGCTTGGTAAAAATGTAATAGTAGCCATGATGCCGTGGCTCGGATATAACTACGAAGATGCTATCGTGGTAAGCGAAAATGTGCATAAAAATGATACCTTTACTTCTGTTCATGTGGAAGAATATGAACTTGAAGCTCGGGATACAAAGCTCGGAGAAGAAGAAATAACAAGGGATTTACCAAATATAAGTGAAGATTCGTTAAAGAATCTGGATGCTGATGGAATAGTCAGAATTGGCGCCAGAATTAAACCAGGTGACATCCTTATTGGAAAAGTGACACCTATAACAGGCAGCAGCGTTACTCCAGAAGAAAAACTTTTACGCGCTATATTTGGAAATAAAGCGGAGAATGTAAAAGATAATTCCTTGAAAGTACCACCAGGAATAGAGGGAGTAATAATTGGAATTAAGGAATTCTCTCGCAAAACTCGTGGAAAAAAAGGCGATAAAGAAGAAGAACGCATTGAGAAAGTGAAAAAAGAAAAAGACAAAACAATTATGGAACTCGAAAGTATATTTAAAGAAGCAGTTAAAAATATTGATGAAATGGATGTATCGAAAGATAAGAAAAATACTCTAAAGATTAACGAAGAAGCCTATAGAGATTTTAGAAGGAACGAACTTGAAGAAGAATACAGGAAACTCAAAGCCAGAAAAGGTGATGATCTTCCGCCGGGAGTTATTAAGCTCGTAAAAGTGCTTATTGCCAAAAAACGCAAAATATCTGTAGGCGACAAACTTTCGGGAAGACACGGTAACAAAGGTGTTGTCTCGAGAATACTTCCTGTAGAAGATATGCCTTATCTTGCTGATGGTACTCCAGTGGACATTGTACTAAATCCGCTTGGTGTTCCTTCGCGTATGAATGTAGGCCAGCTGCTTGAAGCCAATCTGGGGCGTGCCGCAAAAAAACTTGGAGTCAAATTTATGACCCCTGTTTTTAACGGTATGAAAGAAGCCGAAGTAAAAGAGTGGCTGAAAAAATCAGGATTAAATGACGATGGTAAATCAACTCTTTATGACGGTAAAACAGGCACTGCTTTCAAACACAGGGTAACTGTCGGTGTTATGTATATTATGAAGCTGATTCACATGGTGGATGATAAGATTCACGCGAGGTCAATCGGGCCTTACTCTTTAATAACCCAGCAGCCTCTTGGAGGTAAAGCGCAGTTCGGAGGCCAGAGATTCGGAGAGATGGAAGTCTGGGCTCTCGAAGCCTACGGCGCTGCATATACGCTCCAGG
>CAILUR010000192.1 GCA_903837445.1 uncultured bacterium
AAAAAATCCTCAAATAAAAATTGTCGCCGTAGAACCTGATAGCTCACCCGTGCTTTCTACTGGAAAACCCGGACCGCATAAAATTCAAGGCATAGGTGCTGGTTTTGTCCCCAAAATACTTAACACAAAAATATACGATGAGATCATTCGTGTTAAAGATGAGGTTGCAGGAACAGTAGCCAGACAATTGGCAAAACAAGAAGGCATTTTGGTCGGTATCTCCAGTGGCGCCGCTACCTGGGCTGCACTTGAACTGGCACGCCGCCCTGAAAACGAAGGAAAGCTCATAGTGGTTTTATTGCCTGATACAGGCGAGCGCTATTTGTCCACTTGGCTTTTTAAAGAAACATAATACATAAAAATTCTACAGCTTTTTACTAAAATTAAATAATAATTACTTCTTTTATTATTGTGCTAATATGCTATACTTTTTTCGATAAAAGTATTTCATCGTGGGAAAAGGAGATATACGAGTAAATGGAAAAACCAAGTGATTCGGTAGGACAGGTAATAGTTCAATACTTTACCTATGCCGAAGCTCCTAATGAAATGCCTCTTGACCGTGGTGCCAAAAAACTCGGTCCTATCACACTCGCCTATGAAACCTATGGCACTCTCAACAAAGATAAAAGTAATGCTATTGTTGTCTCACACGCTCTCACAGGCAGTTCTCACGCCGCTGGATATTATTCTGATGATGACATAAAAGGCGATAAAAAAAATGTCGGCTGGTGGGACTTAATGATAGGTCCTGGAAAAGCCATTGATACAAATAAATATTTTGTGCTTTGTGCAAATGTCATTGGCGGCTGTTATGGGTCCACTGGTCCTGAATCAAATAATCCTCTCACAGGAAAACCTTTTGGAAAAGATTTTCCCGAAGTGACTATTTCCGATATGGTGCGTTCGCAAAAATATCTGCTTGATTATCTGGGAATTGAAAAATTGGTAACCGTCATAGGTGGCTCTATGGGTGGGATGCAGGCCTTGGATTGGACTTTACAGTTTCCAGATATTCCCAAAAGTGCCATAGTCCTTGCTGCCAGGCCTCTTTATCTGCGCAGGAAATAGCGCTTGATGCTGTCGGTCGCAATGCCATAAAAATGGACAACGAATACAAAAAAGGAATTTATGGCAAAGGCGCCAAGATCCCAGGCCTCGCCATTGCCCGTATGATAGGGCATATTTCATATCTGTCAGAACAGGGTATGGACAAAAAGTTTAACCGCCGCTTAGAAGAACCCTCTTTCGCAGCAAAAATGAGCGACTTTGAAAAACAATTTGAAACCGAATTTGCTGTAGAGGGTTATCTGGCATATCAGGGCAAAAAATTTGTTGACCGCTTTGATGCCAACTCCTACATTGCCATTACAAAAGCTATGGATTTATTTGACTTAGGCGCCAGATATGGCGATGAAAAATATACTGAAGATAAATCTCCTGAAAAAGCTGCAGAAAAAGCACTACAAAAAGCTTTCAAACGAGTAAAAGCAGAAATCCTTTTGGTGTCTTTTTCTTCGGACTGGCTTTTCTCTCCGGAACAGGCCTTTGACATAGTGCAGGCCCTCACAATAAATAATAAAGATGTCTCCTATATAGAAATCCCTTCTATCCACGGCCACGATGCTTTTTTGCTTGAGAAAAAAACAGCATTTGAAAATGTAGTATTAACACAGGCTATTAAAAATTTCATTTCACATATAAAGGTATAATTATGTACAGAGACATTTATTTAAAAAACACCTACGAAGAAATAGTAAAGCTAATAGACGCTGACACCAGAGTGCTTGACCTCGGCTGTGGTGACGGGGAAATGTTATTTATGCTTTACGAACGCAAAAATGTTTACGGCTTAGGTTTGGATATAGATACCACCGAAGTTTTAAAATGTATAAAACGCGGAGTATCAGTAGTCCAAGAAGACATTAACAATGGCCTAAAAAAATACAAAGATAATTCTTTTGATTATGTAGTTATGTCCGAAACTCTGCAGGCGGTAAAAGACCCTGATAAAATCCTAAAAAAAATCTTAAAAGTTGGCAAAAAAGCCATAGTGGCGTTTCCAAACTTTGCCCACTATAAAACTCGTTTGAGTATTCTTTTCAACGGAAAAATGCCGAAATCCAACATTCTCCCTTTTGAGTGGTATGACACTCCAAACATTCACCATCTCACCATAAGAGATTTCAAAGATTTCTGCAAAAATAGCGGGATTAAGATTCTTTCAGAAGTGTATCTCGGAGATAATGGAAAAAGAATCGGCAACACTTTTACAAATTTTTTCGCAGAAGAAGCCATTTTCCTTTTACAAAAAGGCGAAGATGAAAAAAAAGTACAGATAAAAGAAATTTCTTTGCCATTTCCTTTTAAAAAATAAATGATAAAATCTCCTCTCAAAGTAATTTTTTTTCGTATAGGCGCCATTGGGGATGTCTTGCTCACCACCCCAGCGGTAAAACTCTTTAAAGAAAAACACCCTGATTCTATTGTACATTATTACGCCGGTCCCAAAGCCGCTGAAATCCTGCGGCATAATCCCTATATAGATAAAATAATTATCTTCAACGAAACCCATCATAAACTTTCCAGATTTTTACGGGTACTGGCTATGTCCGGCGCTATAAAAAAATCTTTAAATAATGAAACTTATGATATTTTCTTTGATTTTGAAAGTTCTTATTACTCGGCATATATTTCTATGTGTGTTAAAACCAAACATAAAATAGGTTTTAAACTGACTGACCCACGCAGGGCTTTTTTAAATACTCTTTATAAAACCCGCGTGACTTATTTTCAGGGAAATACTTATATAGCCCTGCGGTTTTTAGCCTTGTTGAATGCGTTTGAAACCTACACCTCTCCTTCCGTCATAAAACCTATTTTACATTTAGCTCCCGAAGAGGTTGAAAAAGCTTCGCTTTTTTATTCGGCCTTGAGCATAGCGCCGTCCGACTATAAAATACTTTTTTCTATTTCCGGCACTTGGCCCACAAAAAAATGGCCTGTCTCGCATTGGATAATTTTGGCAAATCTTTTAAATCATCTTAGAACACCTCACCCTATAAAAATTATCATTCTCTGGGGTCCTGGAGATGAAGCTGATGTAAAATTAATACGGGATGCGGCATATGAAAATGTTTATTTTATTCCCGCTTGCGGTCTGCGTGACCTCGCTGGAATCACTGGGGCAGGACACTTGCTTGTGGGAAACGACACTGGAGTAAGACATATTGCCAACGCCCTTGGAGTACCAGTCATAGGTTTGTTTGGTCCGACAAATGAAAAAGGGTGGGCATACGAAGCAAAAGACAGCGTAGTTATGACTTCAAATGTGCCTTGCAGACCGTGTGACAAAACAAATTGTGCCGATACTATTTGTATGAAAAACATTACCGCCGAAGCAGTTCTAGAAAAAATAAAACTTTTTCTTTAAGCCGAGCAATTTCCTAAAAATCTTTTAATATATTCCTGTTTTATATCTTTTGTCTCTATCACCACGCAGTCCACAGGCAATAGCGTTTTTACTTCTGCTGTCACCTCAGTCGCGCTCCAGACATATTTTGATTTGATTTTTTTTGCCATTCCCGTATCAAGTATTTTACAATAGGTAAGCGCCAGCGTTTTTTCGTATATATCAGTAAGACTTTTAACCTCATAAAACTGGATAAAAAACTCTTTTAATTCCGCTTCTTCCTGTCCAAGAATCAGAATTTCTGTTTTTCTTAAGGCCTCATAAATTATATCCATATATACTCCTGTTTTTGTTATACTAATTATAACAGAATCTTTTGAAAATAAAAGGTGACCAAAATGAAAAAATTTTTTATTTTAATTTTGTCTTGTACCCTTTTCTCTGGTTTTATTTTTTCTGCCCCTGCGCCCTTAAATACCCCTTTGCCAGTCGCCACGCTTGTCCCTTTTCCAGAACTTAAAGCCACTTCTTTAGATAATCTGGAAGTGGACTTAACCGCAGCTGCAAAAGATAAAATAACCTTGTTTGTTTTAGGTTTTGAACGCAAAGACCAAAAAGACTTAGATGCTTGGCTTGACCCTTTTATCAAAGCCGCTGCCACTGATAAGGTTTTCACTTTTTTCGAAGTCCCTATGATTGATGGTGGGTTTGCCCAACTTTTTGCAGGATTTATGCAAGACGGCTTTAAAAAACTCCTTTCAAAAGAAAAGGCCTCACAGGCCTATCTCTTTTTCGGCGATAAGAGCAAATACATTGACCTCTTAAAAGTAACAAACACTTCAGACATTCAAGTTTTTCTCACCGATAAAAAAACCAATATTATATGGAGCGCGACTGGGGCTCCTGATGCAGTAAAACTTCAGGCCTTGTTTTCTGCTATGGCTAACTCCCAAAAATAATTTTGCGGTTTTAAATTTTACTTCGGTATAGTATACTTTATTTCTAACTATTTAAATAACTCTATGGAGGTCTTTTTATGGGAAGCGTAAAAGAAATCGAAGTTATTACTCCTGCCACTCTTGAAACAATGGGCGATGGCGAGTTTGTCTTTTCAGATAGGTATTCTGTTTTTGACTGGGGAGAAATGCCTGACCTCATAGATAAAAAGGGCGCGGCGCTCGCCACTCTCTCGGCTTATTTTTTTGAAGTCCTTTTAAATAAAGGCATACTCGGACATTTTCGCGGCTTAGCAGAGGAAGGCACTTATAAGCGCTTTCACGAACTAAACTCCTATTCCAATAAAATGCGTGTAGCCCTCGTGCGCGTATTAAAACCCGCTTACCACAAAGACACCAATACTTATAATTATGACATTTATAACAATGAACACGCTAACTATCTGATTCCGCTTGAAGTGATATACCGCAACAAGCTCGGCGAAAGCGCCAGCGTTTTTAAACGCCTCAGTAATGGTTCTATCACTTATAAGGACTTGGGTCTTGACCACGAACCAAAGCCTGGAGAAAAACTTTTAAAACCCATAATAGATGTCTCCACAAAACTCGAACACACTGACAGGTATATGAAATGGGACGAAGCACAAAAAATCTCAGGCCTCACTGCTGATGGCATAGAAAAAATCAAAACTCTTACTTTAGAAATAAGTAAAATCATAACTGAAGAATGTGCCAAGGTGGGTATAGAAAACGAAGACGGCAAGTTTGAGTTTGGCCTTGATACCAAAGGCAGAATAATTCTTATAGATGTGCTCGGCACTCCTGATGAGTGTCGCTTTGTGATGGACGGGTTTCACATAAGTAAAGAATTCGCGCGCAGATGGTATAGAAAGACCGCTTGGTTTATTGAAGTGGAAAAAGCAAAAAAAGAACGCGGTAGTGATTGGAAAACATTTGTAAAATCAGCCCCACCACCACTTCCTCCAGAAGTAAAAACTCTTCTCTCGCACCTCTATCAGGCAGTCACAAATGAAATTACTGGCAAAAAACTTTTCACCGTGCCGCCGTTAAAAACAATTATTGAAGGGTTAAAACGCCATGACAGCTAAGCCCTTTTCTTTTATGCAAGTCATTCTCGGAATACTTGCCAAATAAATATGCATGACTTTTCCCGTATTAAAAAACTTTCAAACACCCTTGCTTCTGGAGAAGGGTTTTATATTTCCGACTTTTCTGATCTATTTTATTTTTCTGGTTTTAGCGGCACTTATGCCAGAATAATAGCCGGTGGGGAAACTCCCTTGTTCATTACCGACTCAAGATATAAAGGGGTAGTGGACAAATTAAACTTAACCTCAGCTTTCAAGGTCATAATCACAAAAGATTTTAAAGCCGAACTTCCCGCTTTGATTTCCTCCTTTAGTAAAATACTTTTAACTTCCCATACCCCTTTGCTTGAATATATCGCTTTTCAAAAAATCGGCAAAGTGTTAGCCCTTAGCGATAGCGTCTCCACTCTCAGAATGATAAAAGACCAGCAAGAAATTGAAACGCTACGCCGTTCAGTCGCCATAACCGAAGCCGGCATAAGCCATATTTTTAGACTTTTGAGGGAGGGAGTTTCAGAAATAGCACTTTCTTCCGAATTTGAGGCATTTATCAGACAAAAAGGTGCTCAAAGCACTTCTTTTTCCTCCATAGTGGCTTTTGGGGAGAACTCAGCCGTGCCACATCACCAGCCAAGTAGCCGAAAACTTAAAACTGGGGACCTGGTCCTTTTGGACTGTGGGGCAAAACTGGATGGTTACTGTTCTGACTTGACAAGAATGGCCGCCTTTGGTATTATAAAAAGTTCTCTAAACGCTTTTATGGTGGACTATAATATAGTAAGCGAGGCAAAAAAGCTCGCTTGTGCCCTGTACTTACCGGGAACCCCCCTAAAAGATGCCGATTTGGCTGCCAGAGAGTTTTTTAAGTCATATAATATAGAGGGGCTGTTTACGCATTCTCTCGGGCACGGTTTAGGGTTGGATGTTCACGAGAAACCTAATTCAAGACTGGGAGAAACCGGAGTTTTCAAACCCGGTTTTGTACTGAGTTGTGAACCAGGTATCTATCGTGAAGGGGTTTATGGCATAAGAATAGAAGACGACTATTTAGTCACAGAAAACGGCCCTGAAAAGATAGGGCATATGAGCGATACCCTTACAATACTGTAAGGCCGGCAATAGTTTTTCCGGAATAATTTTGGTGGAGGTTCTGCGTAATGGTTTCAGCAATGGATTTCAGGCAAGGTATTACTTTTAAAATGGATGGGGTGGTTTACGAAGTGGTTCAGTTTCAGCATGTGCAAAGACCACGCTTGGCACCCTTAGTCAGAGCAAAAATAAGAAATTATAAGAATGGCAATGTGGTAGAAAGAACTTTCAGCCCAGATGACAGATTTGATGATGCGATTCTTCAACAGCGCGATCTTCAATTTTCATTTAAAGACGGTGAAAATTTTGTCTTCATAGATTCAGAAACTTATGAACAACACGAATTTACTCCGACTCAGATTGGCGAAGGCATAAAATATTTAAAAGAAGAAATGAACATCACTATGCTGACCCACGATGGCGAAGTAATGGGAGTAAAGATTCCAAATAAAGTAGAGCTTATGGTAAAAGAAGCGCCTCCGGGCATTAAGGGTGATACTGCGGGTACCGCGAGAAAGCCCGTAGTCCTTGAAACTGGGGCTGTCATAAATGTACCTTTGTTTATTAACGAAGGTGAAATTATTAGGGTGGACACGCGCACAAACGAATATATTGAACGCGTTAATAAATAACCATCAAACCTGTAAAAGGAGCGCTTAAAAAAATGGCAAAAATAATAAAACCAGAAGTAGTGGACCTTGAAATAGTAAATGATGTTTTAAAATTAATGGATAAAGGTGGACTATCAGAAATTCTTGTAGAACAAAACGGCGTAAAAATTCAATTAAAAAAACATGTGGCTTATGCGCCCACGGCTCCGACCTATATGCCAGCGCCTATACAGGCGGCTCCCGTACAAATACAAACACACGCGCCAGCACCTGCCCCAGTAGTAGCCGCACCTGTGCCTGTAGTAAATCCTAACCTTGTAATTATCAAATCTCCTATGGTCGGTACTTTCTATCGTTCCAGTTCTCCCGACTCTCCAGCCTTTGTAAAAATTGGAGATACTGTAGAAATTGGACAGACAGTGTGTATCATAGAAGCAATGAAAATAATGAACGAAATTAAATCGGAAGTAAAAGGCAAAGTAAAAGAGATTCTCGCCGAGAACGCGCAAGCCCTTGAATTTAATCAGCCTTTAATCACCTTAGAAAAAATATAACAGGGAGTTCACCCGTGTTCAAAAGAATCCTTATCGCAAACAGGGGCGAAATTGCCCTCAGAATAATAAGAGCCTGCAAAGAGCTCGGTGTAGAAACAGTAGCTGTCTATTCCGAAGCGGATGCCTCTTCTCTACATGTCCGCTATGCCGACCACGCTATTTGTATAGGTCCTGCGGCATCTAAAGACTCATACCTAAATATCCCAGCGATTATTTCAGCCGCTGAAATCACTGATTCGGAAGCCATACATCCTGGCTTTGGTTTTCTCTCTGAAAAAGCGCACTTTGCTGAAATTTGTAAACAATGTAATATAAAATTCATTGGTCCCTCCCCTGAGGCGATAACTGCTATGGGCGACAAAGCCAATGCCATACAGACAGCAAATGCCAATAAAGTTCCCACTGTCCCAGGCAGCGGCAGATTACTTACAGATGAAAACGATGCAGTAGAGATAGCAAAAAGAATTGGTTATCCTGTAATGATAAAAGCTTCAGCAGGTGGTGGCGGTCGCGGTATGCGCATAGCCCACACCGAGCTTTCTCTACGCAATATGTACAATGTCGCCAGACAGGAAGCGCAAACAGTTTTCAATGATCCTTCAGTGTATCTTGAAAAGTTTGTAGAAGAACCTCGCCATGTAGAGATTCAAATTTTTGCAGATGATTTTGGAAACTGCGTCGCTTTAGGAGAGCGCGATTGTTCTGTCCAAAGACGCCATCAAAAACTTATTGAAGAATCCCCCTCCCCTATGTTAAACGATAAGCTCCGCCACGAAATGTGCGCGACCGCCGTCAGAATGGCAAAAGCTGTAAAATATTCTGGCGCTGGCACAGTAGAGTTTATAATGGATAAAAATAAAAATTATTATTTTATGGAAATGAATACTCGAATTCAGGTAGAACATCCTGTCACTGAAGCGGTCACTGGTTTTGACCTTATCAAAGAACAGTTAAGAGTCGCGGCAGGCAGACGCCTTTCAATTCCTAACAAAGAAATAAAACTCCGCGGCCACGCTATTGAATGCAGAATAAACGCAGAGGACCCCGATAATAATTTTATGCCTTCTCCAGGAAAAATAACTGGGTTCAATGTCCCTGGTGGTCCTGGCATAAGAATAGACACCCATGTGTACAACGGTTATACTATTCCTCAATACTATGATTCTATGGTCGCAAAAATAATAGCTTCCGGTGCCAACAGAGACGAAGCCATAGAAAGAATGAAACGCGCCCTTGACGAATTTGTCATAGAGGGAATAAAGACCACTATTCCACTTCACAAAAAAATATTAAGAAACGAAAATTTTATAAGAAATAATTACTCCACTTCTTTTATTGAAAAAATGGAAGTCAAATAAATCTGACTCCTGTATTTAAAAAAAATATTTTCGAGGTGCTTTATGCAGTCAAACCAAACCGATGCTGGAAATATTAAACTCTCAGAAGAAGCCATAGCCAATATCTCAGCCATTGCCGCAAAAAGTGTAGATGGAGTCGTAGATATTGATTCAGGGACAGTCGGCACTTTAGCAGAAGCACTGGGCATAAAACTTACTCGTGGAATAAAAGTGGATATGACGAATACCACTGTATCTATTGACATAAATCTCGTTTTATCTTTTGGTTGTGACATTACTGAAACCGGTTGTGCAGTGCAAGAAAAAATCCGTGAAGCTGTAGAAAATATGACAGGGCTTATTGTAGGCAAGATAAACATTAACATAAATAGCGTTCGCTATAAAAAATAATTCTTTTTTAAGGGAGGCGCCTCATGCGTGTATTTAACAGAATAGTAATAATCATGAACACTCTTTTCTTTCTCCTCTTCGGAATAGTCGGAATCATTGTGAGTTTAAATTTAATTCCTGAAAAAAACGCCGCTGCCTTTGCCACTCAATTTATTACCTATATGAGTGGGGCCGCTCCTGCGCGTGTGTTTCTTATGAGCATTTCCGTATTTTTAATTTTCACAGCTCTTTTTACCATTATTGGTAATATCGAGACCCGTCGGTTGGAACGCACTGTTGTCTTGCAGTCCCAGTTAGGCGATATTTTGGTATCGCTTCCAGCGATTGAGGACTTTTCAAAAATAATAAAGAGTCAAGTGGATGGAGTAAAAGAAATCCGTGGCAAAGTTTATGCCCGCAGAAAACGAATGGATGTGAGAGCAAAAGTCGTGCTCTACTCCGACAGACCAGTGGCAGATGTATCCCAGGAAATTCAAGAAGCCATAATAAACTATATCCAGTATACTTTAGGCATTACGGCGGAAGTCAGACCTGTGATTACCGTAACCAAAGTAGTTTTTAAATCAAAGGATGAAAAATAATGAAAGACCTTTTTAAAATAATTTTACTCAACATAGGAAAAATAGTCGGACTTTTAGTTTCTTTTTTTCTGGGGTTGTTTTTAATTATTTTCGGGTTTTGGAAAACCCTGCTTTTAATTTCCCTTGTCCTTTTAGGTTACCTGCTCGGAAAACTTTATGATGAAGGCGTTTCTTTTCCAAATTTAATAAAAAACTTCTTTGCGTCTTTCAAAATAGATAAATGGCGGCAATAACAAATAAAAAAATTCTCCGCGTAATAGATGCTAATGCCAACAGGGCAAAAGAAGGTCTGCGTGTAGTAGAAGACATAGCCAGATTTGTCCTGTCAAATAAAAAAATCTCCACCACTCTAAAAAAAATGCGCCACGCCATTTCCGCAGGGGTCCTTGTTTTGTCTCCGGATTATTCTGCCTTGCTGTCCTCACGCGACAGTGAAAAAGATGTCCTCCGTGGCTCAAAAAATAAAACAGAATTTACCCGCACTGGCCTCACTCCTCTTTTTATTTCAAATCTCAAGCGTGCTCAGGAAGCGCTTCGAGTTTTGGAAGAGACCTCCAAACTTATTGCCCCCGCTCAAGCCGTGGGTTTTAAACAAATGCGCTATTCTCTTTACACTCTGGAGAAAAAAATAATCCTGTCTTTGGACAAATAATGAAACTTTCCGCTCCTGATTTTTCTTTGTATTTTATCCTTGATTATGACTTCGCCCTCAGCGTAAAAAAAAATCCCGTATCGGTTCTGCGTGCCGCTTTAAAAGGAGGCGCCACCGCTGTACAACTTAGGGCAAAATCCTTAGAAACCCTTGATTTTTATGCCCTTTCTGTCGTTTGTCAGAAAGTTTGTGCCCTTCATAATGTCCCTTTTATTATCAACGACCGTGCTGACCTTGCCTTGGCAGTGAATGCCACCGGCCTTCATATCGGGCAAAGTGACCTTCCTTACTCTGTAGCAAAAACTCTTCTCGGGAAAAATAAAATTATCGGCATTTCTGCTTCCACCGAAAAAGAGGCCTTACTTGCCGATACCTTAAAAGCTTCATATATTGGATTTGGACCTGTGTTTCCCACTTCCACAAAAATTGCAAAAGTTTTTGACATAAAAAAACTTCCCGCCCTTGTAAAAAAAATAAAAACTCCCCTTGTTGCAATCGGGGGTATTAAAGAGTATACTATAAAAACTTTATCAGCCCTTGGCATAAAAAACTTTGCCTTGATTTCAGAAATTACAGCGGCTGAAAATATAAAAGAAAAAACAAAAAACATTTTAGCTAAAATCAAAAACTTTAAATAAGAAATATTTTAGGAGCAACTATGACACAACTCGAAGCTGCAAAAAAAGGAATCATTACCGCTGAAATGAAAGCCGTGGCAGTGGATGAAAAAATGGATATAAAAACGCTTATAACCCTTATGGCAAAAGGCGAAATCATTATTACCAAAAACATAAATCATAAGAATGTAAAGCCCACCGCCATAGGTGCTGGCACCAGAATAAAAGTAAATGCCAACATAGGTTCCTCACAGGATGTGTGCGATCTTGATGCTGAACTTTTAAAATTAAAAACTGCCATTGCTGCCGGAGCCGATGCAGTTATGGATTTGTCCACTGGCGGCGATTTAAAATTGATAAGAAAAAAAATGCTTGAAAATTGTAATGTCCCTTTGGGCACTGTGCCAATTTATGAAGCGGCTGTAGTTTTATCCAAACAAAAAAAAACTCCCCTGCATATGACTGCCGATCATTTATTTAAAGTCATTGAAGAACACGCGGCAGAAGGCGTAGATTTTGCCACCGTCCATTGTGGCATTACAAAACATTCCGTAGAAGCTTTTAAAAAACAGGGCAGACTCCTTGACATAGTAAGTCGTGGTGGAGCTATGCTTGCTGTCTGGATAATAAAAAATCAAAAAGAAAATCCGCTTTATGAAGATTATGACCGCCTTTTGGATATTGCTTACAAATACGATATGACTCTGTCTTTGGGAGATGGTATGCGCCCGGGTTGTGTGTCCGATGCCACAGATAGGGCTCAAATACAGGAACTTATCACCCTCGGCGAGCTCGCCAAGCGGGCTTATGACAAAAATGTTCAGGTTATGATAGAAGGTCCCGGCCATATGCCGATAAATCAGATAGTCACAAATATGCAATTAGAGAAAAAACTGTGTAATGGAGCGCCTTTTTATGTACTTGGCCCCCTTGTCACGGATATTGCCCCCGGCTATGACCATATCACAGCCGCCATAGGTGGCGCCCTTGCCGCTATTTCAGGAGCTGATTTTCTGTGTTATGTCACTCCTGCCGAACATTTGAAACTCCCTGATTTGAACGAAGTGAGAGAAGGGGTGATAGCGTCTCGTATTGCGGGACACGCCGCTGATATCGCCAGAGGGATTCCGGGTGCCATAGAGTGGGACAATGCTATGGCAACTGCCAGAAAAAATTTAGACTGGAACAAACAGATAGCACTTTCCATAAACCCTGAAAAAGCAAAAGCTATGAGAGCATCTTCAAAACCCGCCCTGAACGATGTCTGCACTATGTGCGGAGAGTTCTGTGCTATAAAAGAAATGAAATGCGCTGATTAATTCGCCCTTTTATTTTTTGCCTTTGCTAAAACTTCATACTCAAAAAAACTTTTACTTATTATTTTTTCTCCCCTTATATATAGAAAGTACCTCACAAAAATAATACATTCTCTCCAAATCCAGTTTTTCTAATTTTTTTGTTGACTTTTTACTAATTATTTGTTAAATATATGTTAATAGGTTTTGGGTTCTTTAATGAACTTATATTACTAAATACTTTTATGCATATTAAATACTGATTATTATTAATTTGGGGAAAGGTGAATAGTTGTTGAAAATGCTAAAAACGCTTTCCCTTTCAAAGTTATAAAATAAGGAATTTAGGGGAGAAAAAAAGAATGAAGAAACTTTTTGTTATCTTAGCAGTGCTTACACTCTTTGCAAGTATGGCAATGGCTTCAGAAACAAGACTTGAAGGCATTGGCTTAAATGGTGGTTGGTGGGCTCCTACCTCTTGGATGGTTTCAGATGCAAACAATGTAAATCTTTTTCCTACTACAATATTAAAATACCCAAAACTTGCTGTATTTGAGTATGATGGAGACAATCTTAATTCTTATGTCAATATAGATTTACTTGGTGGGGTAATTGGATTATACACCAGCTATGATTCCTGGTATAATTATAATCTCAGCGGTTCAAACTCCGGCGTGCTTTATGGTCGTAACCTTTCTGACACTATGGCTATCGCAGTTGGTCTCACTTACCAACAGTATCTCGACAAACAAGTTCAGAACCCAACAGAAGTTCCTGTCACACATAATAAAGATATCTCTGTCATTAGCTTTCATAATACTATTGGTATAAACCTTGGTTTAAGTTTACTCGGTGAGATCCCTATGGATTTCGGTCTATCCTTGGTATTACCTCTTGATATTTGGAATGAAGAAACTAATTTTAATTCTGATGGTTATAAAACAGATTTTACTCACTATACAGATGCTGGAATTCAAGCCAGACTTAGTGGCAAAGCAAGTCTTGGAGATATGACTGTAGGACTTGGCGTACAATTTTATTCAGACAAATATGAATATATCAATCAGGAGTTTACATCTGGAGAAGCACTTTCTTATAATTGGTATGATTTGAGCACCACTCAGTATGTTGCGCTTCAACTTGGAACAGTAAAAACTGTAAAATTAGACAAAACAACTATTTTTGCTGGAACGCAATTTGAAATAGAGTTTACAAATAGAACTAATGCAAATGGCTTTGACAAAGTTGTTCAGACCAAAACTGATTCAACTGAATACGAGGATGGGTTATGGGTTAATGTACCTCTTATTATAGGTGCAGAAACAAAGATCACCGACAACTGGACTGTAAGAGCCGGTGCAAAAAAAGCAATGTGGAACAACGACATCTCAAAAAATTATTCTAAAAATGCCGATGGTAAAATTACATCTGCAGACGACACCTACACTTATTCTGACACAAACGATCTCAATGTTAACTTCGGTGCTACTTTTGAAATTGCCGCTTTTTCCATTGACTTTCTTGTCAACAAAGACCTTGTGTTAAACGGGCCAGAGTTTGTTTCAGGTGAAGGCGTAGCAAACGGAAACACGACTGACTGGGCATCAAAAATCGCTCTTAACTTTAAGTGGTAAACTTAATTTAATATAATAGACTTTTAAATAAAAAATTTAAGGAGAAAAAAATGAAAAAGTTTTTAGTTGTTTTAGCAGTGCTCGCGCTCTTTGCGAGTGTAGCAATAGCTTCAGAAACACGCCTTAACGGCCTCGGACTTAGCAGTGATTCTTACAGTCCTGATGCTTGGATGGTTTCAGATGCAGCCAATGTAAATCTTTTCCCAGCTACAATAGTAAAATACCCAAAGCTTGCTGTATTTGAATATGGGTATGATAGTGGAGATCTTAATTCCTATGTCAATATGGATTTACTTGGTGGAGTAATCGGTCTTTACACCAACAAAAGCATCAACAACAGCATCGTTAGCGACACAAACTCAGCTGTGCTTTATGGTCTTAACCTTTCCGACACTATGGCAATCGCAGTTGGTCTCACTTACCAGCAGTATCTTGACAAAACCGTTCAGAACCCAACAGAAGTTCCTGTCACATATAATAAAGATATATATGTCGGTTCATTTAATGATGCTATCGGTCTTAACCTTGGCTTAGGTTTACTTGGTGCCATTCCGATGGATTTTGGACTCTCCTTATCACTCCCTCTCCATATCAATAATGAAGACACTAATTTTGATTCTGATGGCAATAAAACATATTTTTATCAGGAGAAGACTTCTGGTTTAGATACCAAATTTAATGCCAAGGCAACTCTTGGAGATATGGCTATCGGCCTTGGAGTCCAATCCTATTTAAAAAAATATGAACAAATCGAACAGAATTTTACGACTGGCGGAGCACTTTCATATGATTTTTACAAAGTAGATAATTATCAGGAGACTTCTATTCAGCTTGGTACTGTAAAAACTGTAAAGTTAGACAAGACAACTGTTTTTGTTGGAACACAGCTTGAACTGAGTTTTTGGAACAATATTTATGCAGATGGCTATGACAAAGTTCTTTACACCAAAACTCCTTCCACTTATTATTATGAGGGTATGTGGGTTAATGTGCCTCTCGTCATAGGTGCAGAAACAAAGATAACCGACAACTGGACTGTAAGAGCCGGTGCGAAGAAAGCAATGTGGAACAACGAAACAGATAAATCTTATTGGAAAAATTCAGATGGAAAAATCACCTGGGCAGGCGACACCTATTCCTCTTCAGACACAAACGACCTCAATGTAAACTTCGGCGCGACTTTTGAAATTGCCGCATTTTCCATTGACTTGCTTGTCAACAAAGACCTTGTGTTAAACGGCCCTGAGTTTGTTTCAGGTGAAGGCGTAGCAAACGGAAACACGACTGACTGGGCATCACAAATAGCTCTTAACTTTAAGTGGTAAACTGATTTAATCTCAAAATACCGGCAGTGGAAACACTGCCGGTATTTTTATTTATAGTGTTAAAGTAATCCTTTTCTTTATATCTAATTTGTTATCCTCTGCTACAAATCTCGCAAACAAAAGTATTTTTAGACATTATATAATAGGCGAAACTCGTGCAGGAACCACTCTAAAACAGGTTTATTTGAGCATAGACGCGGTTATTTGGACGGTTGTGGGATCTTGTATCCCTTTTTATTAGAACTAATCTTACTGGAACAGATGGCTCAGATAG
>CAILUR010000193.1 GCA_903837445.1 uncultured bacterium
ATGGGCCTAAGGCCTGAAGACATACACGATAAAGTCTATGCAGCAAAAGCTTTAACCGATAACACTATAAAGGCGACTGTGGAAGTGGTGGAACATTTGGGAGCTGAAAGCTATGTATATATGACTACCAGCAAGACTTCTTTTATAGCAAAAATGGGTTCGGATGCCAATGTAGAAGTAAATCAGGAAGTGGAACTTGTGTTTGATATGAACAAGAGCCATTTTTTTGATGTTAAAACTGAAAAAACGATAATATAAGAAAGTGTAGTTTGTTGTTAGTTTTGGCGAAAAGGCGAGAACGATAATTTAAAACATATTCTTTAAAGGGTAAGGTATGCTAAAAAAAAAATTCAAATAATAGGTAGCTTAGTCTTCTTCCTATCTTTTGTTTTTAATGTAGTGGCTTTAGAACCTGTGTTTCCTCAAAATACGGCAACCAATATCACCCAAACTGCTTCCCCGCAACCTACTTCTGAATTTATACACGCTTCGGCTCCTCAAACATATACTGCGGTAAATCAGCCTACTCCCATTGTGGATTCGCGAGTAAATACGCATTTGCCATTATTTATTCTCGCAGATGAACTTTCTTATGATAGTGGAGGTTCTGAAATATACGCAAGCGGAAATGTCATAATCAAACACGAAGATATAAGTATATTTGCCAATAAGGCTTATATCAATGCGAAATCAGGAGATGTTAAAGCCGAGGGGAATATTCTTGTAATGCAGGGAAAAACCAGAATATATACGGAAAAACTTTTTTATAATTTGAAAGATAAAAATGCTTATACTGAAAGTGTGGTAATAAAAGATCCGCCTTGGATAATAAAAGGCGCGAAAATGATGCAGGAAGGGAAAAAAATTCAGGTGGAAACGCCTATGCTTACCACTTGTGATAAAGAGAAACCGCATTATCGTATGGAGTCCTCTATGATAACTATGTGGTTGGATGATAGGGTGGAGGCCTGGAATACGGTTATGTATTTGGGGACAATTCCAGTATTTTACTTCCCATATTATTCACAGACAATAAAGGGAAAGAAAACTCCTTTTGATATACAGGGTGGAAATAGTGCAGATTTGGGTTGGTATGTCAGAGTGAGATATAATTTCTTCTTAGATGAGTTGAATAGCGGGAGCATAGGCTATGACTATATGGAAAAAAAGGGAAATAATTATCTGCTTGGAATGACTTATGGGTTTAATGAAAGTTCAAAAGGGAATTTTCAAGTCACATATAACAATGATAGATCCACACTAAAAGATAGGTGGAGTCTTACCGCTGCGCACACGCAACAACTCGGAAAATATTTGATAGCGAATGCTTCTGTGGCATATGTAACTGATATGAATATGGCAAAAGATTTAAATGTCGCGGTGGACAATTATCAGCAGCGGTCTTTCATATCGCTGTCTTCAACTAACATAGCGAATCATTCTTTTTATATAGCGGCTTCGGATGTGCAGACACTTAACCCAATTACCATGAGATACGAGACCACTGAAAGAATACTTCCGAGCTTAACCTATTCTATGACAAGCACGCCTCTGTTTTCGAAATTAATGTATTCACATACTGTGGGGCTTACTAGACGATACATAGTCGGGGGGAATTATTTTAAAGATGACGGTTATCTAAGGCCAGTCCTCGCCACCAGTTTTAATCTTTTGTCTTTTCCTGTTTTGACAAGTGCTATATCAGGAAATATGAATTTTTCTTCTGATTGGAATAATATTGAAAAACCTCCTGGAGAATTAACTCCGGCGGAAAGGGAGGTGTCTTCAAATATATTAAAAAACTCTGTCGGTACGAGTGAGAATTTTAATATAACCTTTGCCCTTCCGGCGAGTGCTGTCAGGTTTATGGCAGCGGCAAATTTGGGACATTATTTTTCACGGCAATTAAATGAGGCGGAGACGCTACCTCATATGGGAATAATTTCAAATTCTCTAAATGGGTCTTTTAATTCTACGATAGGCATACTGAATTTTACAGCTAATGGAACTTATGATTTACTTTCGGATAAAGCACAACTGGAGGACGAAAAAGATAGATTTTCTCCAGTGTATTTGACGGCTTATATGAATTATCACGAGTTTAATTTATCAGCAAGTTCCAGTTATATAGTGTATGCGGATATGATGAAAAATCTTTCCATTTCTCTGGGCATAAGCGATGTGGAAAAATCTTTATGGAGTCTAAATGCCACGACAAGCTATGTAAATAATCTTATCGATGGCAGAGGGCGACCAACCCTAAATGTAAAGGATAGTATTACTTTTTCAAATTATATTACTTTGGCGCTTACCAAAGAGTTTAATGTCTCGATGGCGCAAGTTTACGACCTGACGGAAAAGAGAATAACTGCGCAAAATTACTCACTTGTTTGGCATGTGCATTGTTGGGATGTGTCGTTAAACTATACCATCACCCCATATGCGGATAGTACGGTTCCGGGGGGATACAGAGATAAGCCAAGTTATGCTTTCGGCATAAATATAACCGCTTTCCCACAGCACAAGCTCACGAAAACAGATACTGTTCCGAACATCGCGGCATATAATCTGCCATTTGGGACTGACTGATATGTCTGAAGAATTACAATATCTTAAAGGGGTAGGTCCTCAAAGGGCAAAGGCCCTCGAAAAACTTGGAATAAAAAAAGTTAATGATCTTCTTTTTTACTATCCTCGCGCGTGGGTGGACCGTTCAAATATAAAACCAATATCAAAAATAATAGTGGGCGAGCGCGAAACCGTAAAAGGGACAGTCGTCACTGCCGAAACTAAAAAAATGCGAAATAGGTTGACTATCACAAATGTAGTCATACAGGATAAGACAGGCTATATCACTGGGGTGTGGTACAACCAGCCGTATATGGAGAAAACTTTTAAACACGGGGAAGAGGTAATTTTTCACGGAAAAGTAGAAAACTATAAAAGTATGTTACAAATGCCAGTACCAGAGTTTGAAGTGGTGGACGAAACTGCGGGGGAGAATATTCATGTCAACAGAATAGTCCCTGTGTATCCGCTCACCGAAAACATAACTCAGAAAACCTTTCGTGCCATAATAAAAAAAGTGGTAGATGACCGCTCTTCTCAAATAAACGAATATATGCCTGAAGTAATAATGAAAAAATACAACCTGCTTGATTTTAAAAAAGCGGTTTACAATGTGCATTTTCCAGATGATTTTAAAACTTTAGAAGAAGCAAAACGCCGCTTAAAGTTCGATGAGTTTTTCTTTTTACAAATGGCGCTTGCTATTCGTAAAAAAAAGATAAAAGCACAAAACGGAGAAATTTTTAATATCACCGGAGAGTTTTATGCAAAAATGCAAGCCTTGATTCCGTTTAAACTCACTGGGGCGCAAGAGCGTTCTTTGAAGGAAATAAAAGCGGATTTTATTTCTGGGAAACCTATGAACAGGCTGGTACAGGGAGATGTGGGGGCGGGAAAAACAGTTATCGCTTTTATAGCAGGAGTCATAGCTAAAGACTCTGGTGCACAGACAGCCTTTCTGGCGCCTACTGAGATTCTCGCTGGACAACATTTTAAAACCGCTGAAAAGTTTTTTGATAAGACAGGGGTGAGAGTGTGTATGCTCACAGGCGGAGCGAAAAAGAAAGAAAGAGATGAACTCAG
>CAILUR010000194.1 GCA_903837445.1 uncultured bacterium
CCCACATATGCAATCATACCAGCATTATCCGTACACAAAATTGGAGACGGAACAAAGGCCTTAATATTTCTTTCTTCTGCCATTTTTACTATTTCATTTTTCAGCATTGTATTCGCCGCTACTCCGCCAGTCACTGCAATCCGAGTAATTTTATTTGCCGCTTGCACTTTTTTCAACTTGTTTACAAGTGCTCTGACAATGGCTTTTTGCGCGGCGGCGGCTATATCTCCGACAGTGATTTCACCAGCGTCTATTTTATCTTTGTTTTTTTGGACAAACTGCAAGACAGCAGTTTTAAGTCCACTAAATGAAAAATCCATACTATGATCTTTCAAGACCGCCTGTGGGAATACTATTTTACCTTCGACACCTTGCTTTGCCGCCTTGCTAAGTTCTGGCCCCCCTGGATATGGAAGCCCGAGCATTTTAGCTATTTTATCAAACGCTTCTCCAGCGGCATCATCTCTGGTACTCCCCACCAGTTTATAATTTCCAAAACTCTTCGCTAAATAAATATTAGTATGCCCTCCCGAGACCACTATGCCAATAAAAGGAAAATCAAAATCCTGATATTCCAAAAAAGGAGTCAAAAGGTGTGCTTCTAAATGATTTATGCCGATAAACTTTTTATTGTTAGAAAGCGCCAGCGCCTTAGCATAAGAGACTCCGACAATCAAAGACCCGGCTAAGCCCGGTCCGTAAGTCACCGCAAACCCATCAATATTCTCAAAGCTTACTCCAGCATTTTTCATTGATTCTGCTACTACAAAAGGAATCTTGCTCATATGTTCTCTGGCTGCGATTTCAGGAACTACTCCGCCGTATATTTTATGAATAGCTATCTGTGAAAATATGGAATTTGAAAGAATTTTTCCATTTTTTAAAATTGCCGCGGAGGTCTCATCGCAAGAAGTTTCTATCCCCATCACGATCATAGCATCGCCTCAGTAAACGAGTTCAGCGGGATACACAAACTCATATCCTTCCGCTTCAAGCTCGGGGATTTTTTCCACTAAGACTTTCATAGTGACTGGGTCATCGTGTCCTATGGCAAGCGCATACCCTTTCTGTTTTGAAACTTTTTTAAGCAGTTTCAATTGTCTTTCTATATAAGGCGCGCGTTTTTCATTGTCTATAAAAATATTTCTTTTATTCATTTTAAGCCCAAGCTTAGTTGCCACCTTTCCAGCTGTAGATGCCCCTGTGGTAAGTGAATCAATATAAAACATATTTTTTTCTTTCAGGACACTGAAAATCACTTCCATTATTTTGGCATTTTCTGAAATCAAAGAGCCCTCGTGATTATTCACCCCTCTGGCATTTGAGACCAGTGCCAGATTTTTTTCCGTGAGGGCTTTTATTTCTGCCTTAGTCATATTTGCCATAATGGTGCCTTCCACCAGTCCTAGTTTTTTTTTGGGTTGCATAGGTAAGTGCAGGAATATTTCTTTTCCTTGAGTTTCCGCATAAGCCGCCACATCCATAGAAAATTGCAGTCCCGGAATTATAGCAACAGCCACAGGAACTTTTATTTTTGACAAATATCCAAAGTTTCTTTTACTATATCCCCAATCATCAATAATAATAGCAATTTTAGGGGCGTTTGTTCTATTAAAAATAAGCTCAGTTATTATTTGTTTATCATATTTTATAACCACTACAAGCCCTTTCTCTTTTCCTATACTCAGTTGCGTATATTCCACAGAGAGTTTAGGATTTTGGCTTACAAACTCAGAAAAAATCGTTTTCAAATCAGCATCTTTAAAACGAAGCGGACAAACTACCGTAAACTTAACTTTTTCATAGGTTTCAAAAAAAGTTTTAATACTCGAAACCGTTTTCGTTTTTATCATACGCGGTTCAAATAATATTTTGTCCACAAGCAGTTTTTCAACCGCCCCATTAACTCGCCCAATTTCAGCGGCAGTTTTTGGCGAAGGTCTTGTCATAAAAAATATCAGCAACCCCGCCAATACCGCAAGTAGAATAACTAAAGGCAGCAATTTCTTCATTTTATTTTGTCATTTTCCTCATAGTATTGAGAATATCTATCGCGCGTTTAACCTGAATATCATTTTCAATTTCCACTTTTCTGGCTTCATCTCTGCATTTGGTCTTTTTCGCAATTTCTATTTTAAGAATTTTCAAAATAATATCCCTGTCATTAAAAAACTCAAGGGCTTTTATCTCTTCGTTTTTATTCAACAGCATTTTTCTAAACTCGTCGACGAGCTTCTCATCATCCGTTTTTTTAAAAAATACTTTAATGTCAGATTCCGAGACCTTTGCCGACTCTTTTTTAATGTCTTTTTCCAAACCATTTGGATGTGACTTTATATAATCCGAAGCAAACTCCTCAAAATAATTTTTTTCTATGAGCCCAGCGGTAAAGCTGGAAGCCACGGGTTCTTCAAGTAAAATATCTGGATCTATTCCCACGCCGTGAATTTTCCTGCCTTTTGGAGTCATATACTGAGCTATTGTCATTCTCAAAGCAGAATTATCAGATAGAGGAATTATCGTCTGCACTGAGCCTTTTCCAAAGCTTTTTTCTCCTACGAGTATTGCTCTGTCCCAATCCTGTAAGGCGCCCGCTAATATTTCAGAAGCGCTTGCACTCCCGCGATTAATTAGAACCACAATTTTACCCTTAAAAAGTTCAGAGTTTTTAGCTTTAAATCTAGTTTCTTTTTCTTTTTGTCTGCCTTGCGTATACACTATCAAGGTGTCGTTCGGCAGAAAATAATCTGTTATCTCCACTGCGGCATCAAGAAGTCCACCTGGATTGTCGCGTAAATCTATGATTAATTTTTTTATATCTTTTTTATTGAACAGTTCTAAAGCCTTGCCAACTGTATCAGAAGCGTCTCCCATAAATTCATTTATTCTGATATAGCCAACATCCTCTCCAATAATATTATATCTTACTGTTTTTACTTTTATTATATCCCTGACAATGGTCACATCTTTCCATTTGGGTTCAAGCCCGCGCTGAATAGTAATAGTCACAGAAGTACCTGGTGTCCCTCTGAGTTTGTGCACGGCATCCATAATTTCTATGCCATCCGTGGAATCGCTTTCTATTTTCATTATTTTATCGCCTGCTTTAATCCCCGCTTTATATGCAGGAGTATCTTCAAATGGCGCCACCACCACAAGTTGTCCGTCTTTCACTGAGATTTCTATTCCCAACCCACCAAACTGGGCTTTGGTATCATCCCCCATATCTTTATAACTCTGCACATCCATATATTGAGAAAAAGGATCAAGGGTCCCAACCATTCCTTTCATAGCGCCCTCAATGAGCTTTTTAGGATCAGTTTTTTCTTCATCCACATAACTATCCTGAATCAACGAATAAACTTCCATTAAAGGTTTTAGCGCCTCATAGCTGTCTTTTTTAGCTGAAAATGCGGTGCCACAAAACATAGCAGTCATAACCAAAACTATAAGTATTCTTTTTCTCATTTATAAAACCTCCTAACGATTTTTACTAATAATAATATAAAAAAAACTTAATGTAAATATAATAAAAGGCGGGCTTTTCGGCCCGCCTTTTATATATGAAATTTAAGTCAGATTATTATTCAGGAATTGCGGACATCTCTTTCGAATAGGCGCTTTCTTTTCCTTCTTTATCCACGCAGGTGACTGTAAAATAAATTCTCACCCCACTTTTCAAAGGACCCACATATAGAAAATATTTATCAATAGGCGCTTTGGTCAGTTTAAAATAGTCGCCCCCTGGCTGATAAGTCATATATACATTATATCCATTTATCTTATCTTTGTTTTCCTGACTCCACACCACCACCACTTGCTTGGTTTTTGCCGTTACTTGAACTGTTTTTGGCGCCTGTATCCCTTGCGATTTAGGAACAGGAGCGGCATCCCCTAAAGCAATAGTGAGAGAAACCCTGTGTGTATCTCCAAGGATACCGTAAGGAATATAAGCATAATCAAGTCCCACATCCACTCCTGCAAAATTTTTGCTGATTCCCATACCAGCAGTCATACCCGCTAAACTTCCAAGATCACTAATAAAGGTTTCAGTGCCATTGAACCTGTAGCCCACTCTCAACTTTGTCACATAGCTGGCGATATTATAGCCATATTCAAGTCCGACATTAATTTTAAGCGGCATATTTGCCGGTGCTATAGGCAGGACCACATCCATTCCCGCATTAAGAAAATCCATAGGGTCGCTTTCTTTCGTGAAAAGCCTCGGCACATTATAGCCGAGCCCAAATTTAAGATTAAGCGGCAAAGGAGCACCATTAAGTTTTGTATAACTAATATTCTGAAAGACAAGTCCAATATTAAAGCCTTCAATTGTGGTCTTAGCCAATATTCCAATATCCAGTGCCGGTATCCAGCCCTCTTCCAATGCTACTTTTTGATTGATAAGTTTTATAGTGGCTCCAATGGCGAACATTTTTGCCGCCTGCCAGCTATAAGACAAACCTATCAGTGTGCCTCCTGCGCCATAAACATCGCCGTCATTTTCCTGCGCCAAAGAATAGCTTCCGTCAGCTTCTGCTTTTGTCGTAGGAATATTATCTACCCGTACAAGCATAGCAGTAATGCCTATAGTGCCCCATATATCAATGCCCAGTTGTTCTGCTGGGACTGCGTAACCAAGATATTCATACGAAGTCCCACCAAAAGCACTGTTATGCATAAGAGAAAACTGTGGATTTTCAACTCTCACAAGCGCTCCAGGGTTCCAAAAACCTGCTTCTACATTATCTACCACCCCAGTATATGCCTCGCCCATACCAGAAGCACGAGCACCTATGCCCAGGTTAAGATACGGTGCGGCAGTAACTCCTCCATATTCGGAAGCAATGCCAGAGACAGCCGAAAGTAGTGTCATTATCAAAGCTAAAACCAGTATTCTTGTTTTCATAATAATTGGCTCCTCCGTCTGTTCCATTATGGTTTATACACCGGATCACATTTATAACAAATTATTATTCTCAATGTTTTCGTTTTTCCCTGCGGACTTTTCAAAACAAGATAATAAAGTCCAGTCACCACTTTGCTCCCACTTTTATTTCTCCCATCCCATTCAAATATATTATTATTACTTGTATTCACTTTTCCATCTTTTACCAGTTCCCCCGCCATTGAATAAATAGTGATCTGCGTGTCAGCAGGCACATTCCCTACTTTAAATTTATATGCTGTCATATCAGGATTAAAAGGATTGGGCCAAACATGCGCATCATTTATATCAGTTGCTGTAGGCGCTGCCGTAATAACGACTGTGGGAGTTATAGTTGTAGTCGGAGTTATAGTTGGAGTATTACATATTCCAGTGCAGGGGGTCTCTGTAGCCAGTGGAGTATTTGTTGGAGTCGGAATAGCTGGAACAAAAACACAATAAGCAGTTGCGCTATTCAGCAGGGCTTCATTATATGTGGCGTTAATGGTATTTGTTATCTGGTCCGCCGCACTGGTGCCTGCAATTTGCCCTGGTCCATTATCACAGGTTAAAATTTTGTAACAATAGGTTTGATTGCCAGTCACCACACTCAAGTCCGCATACGCCGTGGTAGTGGCTGCCTGATACCCCACATGCCTATAAGGCCCTGTGCCTGTCCCTGTATCATCTCTATAAATATGATATGCCGTCACTGGTCTGCCTGCCTGCACATTAAAGGTAGTCTGGTTCCAATCGATATCATTCCTAACTTTATTCATATCCATCCCATAATATGAAGCTGTTATCGTTACTCCATCTGGTGCAGTGTAGGCTTTCACTCCCGCCCCCAGAGTTAGATAATCATAGTACATAACAAAAGTATTATTTGTCCAAAGTGCGTAATTTGTAATTGGCGCATTCACCACAAATCTTGTAATACTCTGTGCATCAAAATATCTTCCCGCAGTTTCGTCGTAATAGTTTCTTAAAAAATTCAAAGACATAGTCACATGATATGTCCACTTTTGATTCGTCTCCGACTCAATAAGAATAGCGTAGCCATACTTCCCCGAAACCTCCGTCGTACAAGTCATACACGCCGCGCTAGTAGTAAAAGTTACTCCACCGTCGCAAATAGAAGCTATCTGATAATCTGCAGTAGTCGGAGGAATCAGATTTACAGACCTGTTCTGATAAAAATTAAAAGTAATATAGTCATATGCCCGCCAATCCTGTGACTCCGTGGAAACGCCAGCAGGTCCTCCCACATTCTCGAAATATCTTTGTTCTAAACTAATATATTGTGCCTGAGCAATCCACGAAACTCGAGCAAAACTATTTCCATTGCCACCTATTGGCCCATTAGTATCAAGTAACGCAAATGGACCATAATCCGACATTTGAGGCGTAGGAGTGGGCGAAACCGATTGACTTGCCCATTTCCAAACATCCAAATCTCGCCCTGAAGGTGGCGTAGGCTCTCCAGCAAGGTATATGGTATCAAAGGTATTAACAAGGCCTTGTGTCCCAGGAGCCCCATAATAAGCCATAATTACTTTATCTTTTGGTGCAACTCCAAAATTTAAAAGATTCACCAACAAAAGCATTAAAGCAATTATAAAAAAATACAAACCTGTTTTTTTCATTGTAAGACTCCTTGCTATTTAGTTATATCAAAAAATTTAATTTACCATATGCGCTATAAAACTAATACTCCCGCCACTTCTTATTTATTTCCCGCGAGGAAATAAATATTCTGCTTGAATCACTTCATTTATGCTGTCATGTGTCCATTTTAAATTAATATATCCTGGAGCAGACGCATATATTTTTATAGGATAATACCCTTTTAAAAGTTTAATTTGCTTAAGCGGGACTTGTTTGCTCATTCCCGCAGGAAATTCGCCTCTGACATAAAC
>CAILUR010000195.1 GCA_903837445.1 uncultured bacterium
ATGTATGTGGTGAATATCCAAAATATCTAAATCTTTTTCAGCTATTAGCCGAGCGATTATCGTTTTTGTATTCAGGCCTGCGGGAGTAGCTTGCATAAGGATATTAATACTTTCTGCAAGTATAGTGAAACTCTCTTTGATAATATATAGGGAAATAAGTATAGATATGGCCGCATCGAGGAACAAGAACTTGTAAAAATGAAGAATGATAGCCACTATTAATACAGCCACGGAAGAAAAAGTATCTCCCAAGAGATGTAAGAAAGCACTTTTCATATTTATATTTTTTTTTGCTTCTGTAAAAAGCATTAAAACAGAAATCCCGTTACCGAGAAGTCCAATTAAAGTAACGATAATCATGAGACTTGAATTTATTTGCACGGGGGCATAAAATCTTTTTACGGCTGTATAAATTATGAAAAAACAAATAATCACAAGGACGACGATATTTAATAAAGCGGCAAGGATTTCAGCTCTTTTATAGCCATAAGTTTTTGTTTCGTTAGCGCCTTTTTTTGATATTTTTAGTGCAAAATAAGAGACTGTCAGCGCCATAACATCTGATAAATTATGAAAGGCATCCGACAAAAGCGCGAGAGACCCCGAGATAAGGCCTCCAATAATTTGCGCAGTGGTAATTACCGCATTTAAAAATATCGCCACAAAAAGCTTTTTTTCATTTGTGGTGTTCGTGTGGATATGTCCTTTGTCTTGAGTGTGTTCGTGTAAATGCATGTGAGCATCCTTTTTTTAATTATTTATAAAATAACACAATACGCTCTGTTTTTCAAGACCTTTGAAGACATGCCAATAAAATTTGATGAAAATATGACTTTGATATGCTAATATAAATAAACTATTTGAAAGGATGTAAAATGCTTAATGACGAGATAAAAAGAGAACTCCAGAGTTTGGGGATATATGCCGGTTCAGCGGTCAGTGATGAAGTTGAAAATGCCGCTAAAACCATTTTAACAGCTCAAAATTTACTCGCTACTGCTGGGCAGCTGGCTTATGAAATAACGCCTGAGAAGCTTATGACTGCGGTTTCTCTTGCGGCGGTATTATCCATAGAAAAAGGGAATTATGTAAAAGCAGGAGAGGCGTTTTATCTTATAGTTTTTATGCAACTACAGTCAGGGAATACAGCAAACGCCAAACAAACCGCTGAGTTTATATTTAACTCGCCAAATATGCCTGAGGAATTATTGACTGGGGTATTGAACGGCTTGGCAGTTTTTGATGCTGAGACTGGCGTTAAACTTGGGAAACAAGTATTAGACAGCACGCTTGCCGGCAGGAACTTGAAAACTCTTATGGATTCGGCGCATACTCGTTCCAATATAATAAAGTTTTATAGTTCCGCAATTAGAATAGGTTGGGTACTTTTGGCGATAATCATACCAGCTATAATAATCGCATATATCTTTAAACTCTAAGATATTCTAAGTATTTTATTGACAGTAATTTTTTGTTATGTTATAAATTCACGCACAAATGTGGCGCTATCGTCTAACGGTTAGGACAGCCGGTTCTCATCCGGCAAATCGGAGTTCGACTCTCCGTAGCGCTACCAAAAATAGTAAAATAATAAAAAAACTATTATCAGCCCTATAGTATAAGCATCTCGGAGAAAGTCCGCTTAAATACCCGTAATTGCTCTTTTATCTTGACAAAGATAATAAAATCTAATATAGTTGTTATGCACTTAAGTTATATGGAGGAAAAAAATCCAACCTTTTTTTCTCAACAAATAATAAAACGACTTGACACTTTGAGTTAATATATTATTAGTCAAATAGGAGGAAATAATTAATGAATGTAAGCGAATTAAAAGACCACAAAGTAGCAGAACTACAGAAAATTGCCAAAGATTTGAAAGTCGAAAACATAAGTTCAATGAAAAAACAGGAACTCATTTTTAAAATCCTCGAAACACAAACCGCTTCAAATGGGCTTATATATGGTGAAGGCGTGCTTGAAATACTTCCAGATGGCTTTGGATTTTTACGCTCTCCAGATTATAATTATCTTCCTGGACCAGACGATATTTATGTGTCTCCTTCACAGATAAGAAAGTTTGACCTTAAAACTGGTGATAACATTGCCGGACAGATCAGACCTCCAAAAGAAGGAGAAAAATATTTCGCACTTTTAAAAGTGGAAACGCTTAATAGTGAAGACCCCGAGAAAGCAAAAGATAAGATATTTTTTGACAACCTCACTCCTTTATATCCTCAACACAAAATAAATCTCGAAAATAAAGCACATGATATGTCTATGAAAGTTATGGACCTTTTTGTGCCGCTCGGCAAAGGGCAAAGAGGGCTGATTGTAGCTCCTCCAAGAACTGGTAAAACAGTCCTCCTTCAAAAAATAGCAAACTCTATTACTGAAAATCATCCAGAAATAAGCCTCATAGTTCTGCTGATAGATGAGCGTCCGGAAGAAGTCACAGATATGGAGCGCACGGTAAAAGGCGAAGTAATAAGTTCTACTTTTGACGAACCCCCAACGCGGCATGTGCAAGTAGCGGAAATGGTTATAGAAAAAGCAAAGCGTCTTGTCGAAAGTGGCAAAGATGTAGTAATTTTGCTGGACTCAATAACAAGATTTGCCCGGGCATATAACGCAGTTTCTCCAAGTAGCGGGAAAGTACTTTCGGGCGGTATTGATTCAAACGCCCTGCAAAAACCAAAAAGATTTTTTGGTGCTGCCCGTGCTATTGAAGAAGGTGGTTCTTTGACCATCATCGCTACAGCGCTTATTGAAACCGGTTCGAAAATGGATGATGTCATTTTTGAAGAGTTTAAGGGAACAGGCAACTCGGAAATTGTTCTTTCCAGAGAACTTGCGGACAAGAGAATTTTCCCAGCAATAGATTTGACAAAATCAGGTACAAGAAAAGAAGAACTGCTTTTGAAAAAAGAAGAGTTAAATGTGCTTTGGATATTAAGAAAAGCACTTGTGGGCAGAATGAAGCCTACGGAAATTATGGAGTTTTTAACCGAAAAAATGACCAAAACAAAAACAAACAAAGCGTTTTTGGAATCTATAAACGACGCTGATTAAAGTTTACTAAAACATAAAATATTATCCTAAGGAGGAAAAGAAAATGAAAGAGAAGATACATCCTAAATACGAAAAGGCGATTGTCTCGTGCGCCTGTGGAAGCACTTTTGAAACCAGAACTTCAGTAGGAAACATAAATGTAGATGTATGTGCTGCCTGTCATCCTTTCTTTACTGGCGTCCAGAAGTTCGTTGATGCTGATGGTCGCGTAGAAAAGTTCCGTAAAAAAGCAGCTAAAAAAGTCGAAACAAAAAAAGAAATATAGTATACCATAGGGCAAAGTCGGGATGCGAATCCTGTCTTTGCCCTATTATTTTTATATGCGCACGACAAAGTATACTAATACTAAAATACAAAGGATATCAAAATGAAAAAGAAAGAAAAAAGCAA
>CAILUR010000196.1 GCA_903837445.1 uncultured bacterium
GTCAAGAAGCTACCATAAGTCGTTGACCAGTTGGTGTGTGGCGTTCCAAGCACATAGTCGTTACGGCAGATATTTGCCCGCCACTGTGTCCCTGGGGTAGGTGTGCCGCCGAGCAATGCAAATGGGATTGCCATTTCAAGTACCCAACCGTTTTTGCCAGCGACTGTTTTTCTTGTCCAAGAGATATCGCCTTTGTTAGCAAATCTTCCACCACTAACGCTTGTCCCCATTTGATAGAAATCTTTTCCGTCCCCTTTAGGGTCAAAAAATAATTCAATAGAATCGTCTTCCCAGGTCTTCCCGCCATCGCCAGCCACCATTTTATATGTAGCTTCCGATTTAGCGCAGTATATTCCCAGATAAAGATTAGTATCGTCATAGCAGACATACGCAGTTGTCTGTATTTCTTTTTCAGGATGCCCTGTCGCATCATAGTACCAGAAGTTTCCTGCCACAGCCGCTGTCTTATATATCGCATCATCCAGCTTGCCATCTATGACCGGCGGTGTTTTTACTTTAGGTATTCTGAGCGTAGGTAAAGGCACTATAGCCAGTTTACCTTTTTGTACTGGTTCGGTGAGTTCAATTATTTTTCTCGAATACATTCTTTGTTTTACAAGTTTTTGCAGATACTCCGTGTCCTTTACAAGCGAGGCATTTTTCCCACCCTTATATGTGGAGACATGGGCTGTCATAACATTTACTGCCGCTCTGAGTTCTTCCATAGCAGGTTTGCCTTTCGTAAAGTCCACTTTTTCCGCTGCTTGTGCTGGTGCCACAGCCGCCTGTGCCAAGTTTGCGAGCTTGGAATCTTTTACAAAAAGCGCTTTGTTTTTTATAAACATAAGCTGAGCCGTTATTCCTATCGCTGTCCTTTCGCTCGGCTGTATGGCTTTATTTTTATATGCGCCTTTTTTCAAAGCTGTAAAATCAGAATCGGTAAGTGTGTTGAGCGCGAACATACAAGTTCCATCAGTATTATAATCGTGCGCTAATTGTATCTGTTTCATAGTTTCAAAAGTATTTGGTATAAGATACTGTCCCATACCGTGCAGAAGCGATATCCTTCCATTTACTCTTTTTTCGGTACCTTTTAACAACCGTTCAAACCCATCCAAAGAAGTTTCATATTCCATAGGACAGATAGAGTCCAGATACTGATTGTCTACCCAGTTTTCCCACGGTTGAATAACAGTGTTCCTTAAGAAACCATGATTATTCAGTGGCCACACCGCCGCAGAAATCTGCATTTCAGGATGTTTCTTTCTTATATAAGTAGAAATATCTTTTACCATATCGGTTATCAAGTTCTCTCTAAAAATGTTCCACATCATTGTTTTTTCCACATCATTTGCTACTGCATCATCCCAAGGATTTATACCTGTCTCGGCCTGAAATATCCCCTTACAATAATAGCAGGAATGTTTCGGTGACTCTGGCATACGGATATAATCATACTGGAAGCCAATCCCAGGATAATTATTTGCGAGTTCATCAATAAACCCTTTGAGGTATTCACGATATTCTTTTCTCGCTGGGCACACCCAATATGTCGTGCTCGCATCAAACTCTGTTATTGGCTTTTCCCACTCTATCCAGTCAGGATGAGAGGTAAAAAGAGGACTGCTGTTTCCGGCGCGCATAATATGAAACCACGCATATAGTTTAATTCCATTCTTTTTTAATTCTGTGTTCAATTGTTTAAGCGGATCCCACTTTCCAAACTGCTCAAACTGACTTCCCACTTTTGACGGCCAAACTACTTTTCCGCCTAAGACATATGCTTCCAAAGCCACATAGTTGAAATTTGCCGAAGCAAGTTTTTCTACCATCTTGCTCACTTCTTCCGGTGTGGACAAAGACCAATACTGTATCCATACGCCACGGTCTTCCACAGGCCGAGATTCCATAGAAGCGTAAAAAGCATTATTGGAAGAATTTTTTCCGCCTTTATAATAGGCAAATGCCAGCTTGTTATTATTTGCGATTATGGCTTTTACCGCGCCCTTGTAATACAGTACTGAATTATTATACTGCGTTGAAGCTTCAGTGACATCCACTCCGCCTGCTTTGGCTTTCTTCACAGCAGTACCTACATATATAATGTTATCGTAAAGTTCTCTGAGTTTTTTCAAAAGCTCGTTTCTATCTGGGACATAGGTACCAAGAATTTTTATTTTATCTACTAAAAAGTCGCTGTCCCCGCCCCAACTTGGTCCTGCATATAAAGTGACTTCCAACACATCGTTCCACAGGAATTCTCCAGGAATGGTGGTATTTTTATCCGCATCCCAATATGTGCCCATACTTGGGAATATGTTGAGAGGAATAACTACTTTTTGCCATTTTGAATTATTTATTTTTATATACTTGTCTATGGACTCTGCCACTACCACTGGTTTTCCATTGTCGCGAGAGTTTGCTAACCCCACATAGAACTCTGGTGTATTTACCGTACCTTTTACCCAGAACTCAATAGCGCCGGTTTCTTTTAGTTTGCTCAAATCATATGAGGAGCCTAACACCACTTCCACTCCAGAATATTTATGAATATCAAAAACGCAGTGCAGTGCAGAGGTCCCTTTTACCATTCCCTGCCCATCTACTATTTCTGCCAAAGAAGAACCAGAAGGATAACTATAGGAAGCGCCGCCTTCTCCAATTCCGTCATCAAAGAAAATTATTTCGGAATCGGCTTTGAGTTTCGAGTCGGCTTTTGTGGATTTTGTTTCAGGAATTATACGCACATCATCTACCCAGACTGTCATATTTCCATTCCATTTTGTAGGTCCAACATAATATGAGATTTCCATTATTTCTTTCCAATTTATAGTGCCATTTTTCATACTCTGCGAGGGCTCGTCCCAATAGGTGGCTTTATCTTTGAAGTCCGCCATAGGGATCTGAACAAGAGTCCACTCTTTTGAGAGTTTGCAATATTTTGAAAGGGCGACATCACTATGAAACGGAGCGCCATCAATATTTGAGTCAGTCATAGAAATCGAAATCCCACTTTCTTTTCCAGTCTTTCCTTTTACCCAGAACTGTAAAGTTCCGTTTTTTCTCCACTCAGTTAAGTTCATTGACCCTACGCAAAGAGAACAGCCCGACCAACAGTCTGGTGCCCATTCCAGTCTGGCTGAGAACATTCCCTGTTTATGTTGTGCCGCATCAATAACTACCATAGCCGAACCAGGATATGCATAATAAGAACCGCCGTCCCAGTTTACATCATCATCAAAAATTACATAGTCACGAGTGACTACAGGATGCTGTGCACGCACCACTACATCTTCCAACTGCACAGAATCAGCAGCAAAGACTGCCGTTATGAAGCCCAAAGAAATAAAAGATATTAAAAGCGCCGAGAATAATGACTTTTTTCCGTGCAGATTTAACTTCATAAAACCTCCGGATATAAATAATTAAAATAAAAGCCCGGTTGTTTCAGGCTTTTTTCAAAACCATTTAATCGTTCAAAATACTAAAAAATTGTAGCATAAAAGTTTTTATATGGCAAATTGTTTTTGAAAGAAAATATTAAATACCTGTTTTTCAAATAAAGTACGATTATATATGTTTTTTAATACAAATTTTTCTGCTTTTGACCTTGAATTTTATCTGAGGTTTGAAGGAATCCCTATCTGGAAATAAATATTTTTCCCATTTTAAGCATACTATTATTCCCGTTTTGTATCACATAATAATATATTCCAGCGGAGACATTTTTCCCATACATATTTGTGCCATCCCATAATATAGAAGATGAATTGTGAAGCTCCCACAGATTTACTTTTTCACCGGTTATGGTATATATTGTGACTCGCATTCCTCTGGGAATATTCATAAACTTCATTTTTCCGTCTTTTGCTTTTGAAGGATTAAATGGGTTCGGATATATCTGTATCTCGCCTATTTTTATCTGCACTGGATTACTTACCCTGACCTGCGTGGTGTCGGGATTTAAGTCATCCGTAAATTTCGCAATCATACCAGATATGTTTATCGTATCCGTTGTTATATTTTCTTTTACTTTTATCACCAACCGTATTTCCACATATTCCCCCGGCGCTATATCCCCGTATATCAAACTTATATTCCCAGAATCATTTACCCAATCCGGACTACTGCCAGTCCCCTGAAAGTCCACTTCAGCAGGCAAAATATCATTTATATTCACATCTCTCGCCCAGCCGTCGCCAGTGTTGTGTAATATTATTTTTATCTCGGCAGTCCCTCCAAAAGTAGTGGAAGTGTCCAAAGCTTCCATAGTAATGGCTATGTTTGCCGGTTCAGGCGTTGAGGTCATAGTAACTGTGGGTGTAGCAGTCGGAGTTTGCGTATAAGTCCAAGTCATAGTTATAGTGGGAGAAGCAGTTTTTGTATAGGCCGGTGTGACAGTTGAGGTCATAGTAATAGTGTTAGTAAAAGTTCTGGTCATAGTAATTGTGGCAGTGTCCATAGTGGTTATAGTAAATGTAGCCGAGGCTGTTGCAGTCATTGTCTTAGTGCTTGTAAAGGTGTATGTGGGCGTAGGGGTCGGTGTATTTGTCATTGTAAAGGTCACAGTATATGTCTGCGTGTTTGTACGAGTACAAGTCGGCGTGTAAGTATTTGTCACAGAAGGCGTCATAGTGCGGGTAAAGGTCGGCGTGTTTGTATTTGTATTTGTCGCAGTAGCCGTGGGTGTGCCGCAGGACTCCACCCATCTTAATTCCTGTATGGTAGAGTTGCCACAATCATCCGTCACTTTTATCCATAGTTTTCCTGCCGCTCCAGTTGCTGGATAATTTGCATCCGTTGAAGGAATTACAGCCGTATATGTCCCTGCCGAACCTGAAGCATCATTCCAACTAATCCATTTCGGATCAAGTGACCACTTTGTCCCCTTGACTGCAACATTGTCAGTAGCTGTGAAATTTACCGTAAAACCTTTGCACTGACTCGTATATGTCAGAGGATTTGGAGAAGTAATACTCAGAGTGGGATAAGTTTTATCAATGGTGACTCCACAAGCCGTTCCACCTAAGGAACGCGCTTTCACCCACGCTGTAAAATCTGCCTGTGTAGGATATGGGATAGCCAAAGCTAAATATTGTTTTGCCACTCTTAATATAGTAAGGAAATCATATCTATATGAAATATCATTTGCTGTATATCCAGTCGGTTGTTGTGCGACTGGCACTTGCCCTTTTAATTTATTAAAAGCGCATAATACATCATCCCAAAGTTGTTGCCGTGCTGCCTGACTGGTATATAAATTATTAAAATGCACCCATAAACCACCCTGTTGCGGTGAAGCAGGAGTTCCTGCATCTCCAAAAAAATAATTTTCCAGTAGGGTTTGTGTAATTGGAGCGTCATAAATTGGAGCCCCGCTGCACGACGCGTTTTCCAATTCGTGTGCGGTTTTCATAACATTTGTCCTATATGAATTATTTCCGTCCGTAGTAAATGTAGATATATCGGCTGCGGCAAGCACTCCAGCCGAAGGTGGCAATGCCCCAGATTCAAATCCTGAATTTATACCAAGATTATATCCCGCAGGAAGTATTTTTGCCGCTGCCTCATCATCGTGCCCATTCTCAAGTAAATTAAAAAAACATAGGTCAGTGGATAGTACAAGAGATTGATACATTCTATAAAAGTTCAGAGATGAAGCAACTGCAGCGTTCACAAGCTGAGCAGAAGTTTTATACGCTCCCAAATACCCAGGAGTGGTCATATAGTATGTCGGTGCCTGCGGCAGGGTAGGATAACAAGCAGAACCAATAGCAGCTGTTACATTTACAAATCCTGCTATACAAGCATATTTAGGGAAAAAATTAGGATAGCATTGTTCCAAAACTGCAAAAGTCGCATCTTCAACTTCCCACGGCCCATAAGCACCGTCCGCATTAGTATAAAAACTATCATACCAAGTACCCCCGCCGTTAGCAATCGCGGCTTGTGTTTCCTTTGCCCCAATCGCCATTAAATACTGCATATCAAAACTAAAATATTCCTGTGTAGAAGCCACAGCCATCATATACATTGGATTACCCATAGAATATGGATTTAAAGTTACTGTGACGCTGTTCAATGTATATGGGTTTGGAATAGCCACCTGTATCTGAGTCTGCCCTAAAAAATTATCAAGCACTCCGCCTGAATAAGTACCTCCATTTTTTCCGAGCCAATCCGGAATGCAAGTAGTACTGTAATATGATGCTGCCGCTTTTACCGCATCCACCTGTGCACAAGTTATTGCCGGAGGCGTGGCAACTGGTGTCGCCACATTACACGCGCCTTCTTTGGCAAGGACCTGAACATTTATAGGTGTGCCGTCTTTTCCTGCCCCCACACTCGCGCTACAACTATATGTATTTAAAGTTGACCCGACAGGTCTTATTCTATCCCAGTCAGCAAACATCCAAGTGGTAGTATAAGGTCCCGCGCCTGCTTGTGTCACTGTTCCGCCGCCTGTACAGGAAGAACTATTCCAGCCTGCATAATTGGTAGTTTGAAACCGCACTCCATCCAGAGTTATAGGATATGCAGAATTATTTTTCAATACGAAAGTAAGGGATGGCCAACTTCCAGCAGTACACGGACAACCTGTAAAATCAGAAGTCATTTCAGCAAAAGTAGCAGTAGGCAATTGTATCAAAACCAACATCGCTAATATGATTGCGGCATTTCTGTATTTTCTTTTTTTGACAGCAAAGGCAGTCCGAATAATGGAAAAAAAACCTGATAAAATCGGGTTTAGTATGTACCTTTTGATACTGTCGACTAAAAGTATAATCTTTTGCACTAATAGTACCCCTTTTAATAATCTATTCGAAAAATTATAATATTA
>CAILUR010000197.1 GCA_903837445.1 uncultured bacterium
AAAAAACAAAAGGAAGTACTTTAATTGAGCTTGCTTTATGGTGCTGCTTTTTGGCTCCTGGACTTCTTTATTCACTTTGGCGTGTAGACACAAGATATGATAGCTGTCCACTATGTGGTGGAGCTACTATGATACCACTCGACAGTCCACAAGGAAGGAAATTAGAAAAAGAATCAAAATAATTAAGAAAAACTAAAAGGGACAGGTGTCAGACCTCGCATTTCGCATTTTCAAATCTGAACTTTTCAATTTTAATTTAGGATTATTCCATAAAATATGTTAGATTAGTCAACAGAATTGCCATACTACAAATTACTGGGGGTATTATGGGCAGGCCATTGAGAATAGTTATCCCCGGACAAGGGCAGAGGATGAGGAGTGGGGGTGAGGAAAGAGGGAAATCTAAAGAAATAACATCAATATCTTGCTATTCCGGGATTGTGGGATGAAAAACACTGAGATTGCGGAACTGTTTATGGGAGCGCATCATAGCGTGATAGGCAAAAATGTGGCGCGGTTTGCGGGGCTGGTGGAGGAGAACGCGGAGGAGAGGAAAGATGTGGAAGAAATACGGAAAAGATATGATAAGATAACGAATCAAGTGGAATATGAAAATGCGAAATGCGAGGTCTGACACTTTTTTTTTGAAGGCTTTTTCAAGATAAAGCGGACTCAAAACTCTACACAAGCCTGACTACGTAAACTACCGGAGTAGAAATGAAAAAACGGATTTTACTCATAATAGTTGCGGTGTTTGTTTTTACTGGTTTGTATGCCGCACCGGAAACTCCTCTAAATATACTTTTTCTTGGCAACAGTCTGACCTACACAAATGATATTCCAAACACTCTTCGCTTGATTGCAGCTGCGGAGGGGATAACTATCACTGTTACTACCATCGCCAATGGGGGGTGGACTCTTCACGACCATTTGATGAGCGCCACAAGTACCAATGCCATAAATGCGGGAGGGTGGGATTATGTGGTGCTTCAGGAACAGAGTCAGACCTCGGCATATACTCCGGCACAATTTTCAGCAGATGTTACAGCACTGGATGCGCTTATTAAAGCGGCTGGGGCGCGGACTATGCTTTATCAGAACTGGCCTCTTAATACTGAAATGACATATCAGGCGACTTACGACAGTGTCTGGCGGACTGTGGCGGCAAATCTTTGCGCTGTGCTTGTGCCTGCGGGAGATGCTTGGTATAGCCTTTATCTAAATGACAATCCCACTTGGGTAGGCCTGTATGCCGATGATAGGCATCCCACGCAAACCGGCGCTTATTTGACAGCGGCGACATTTTTTAGTGTGCTGTTTGGAAAACCGCCAATGAAACAAGATCCTGTGTTTGGTTTGAGTTCAGTTGTCAGTTCGCAGTTTCAAAGCGTGGCAGATGCGGCAGTGTTGCCTTGGCGTGCTGTGGCGGCTGTTACTGCGCCTGTCAATGAAGCTACGGAAGGTGGAACAAATGCTGTGTTGAGATTTGATATATCGCTTCCAGATATCTGCGATACTATAATATATTATTCACTCAGTGGCACAGCAATTCCTGGTATTGATACCTCTCTTACTTCAGGAAAAGCTGTCATACCTATAGGACTTACTTCAACCGCGATAAATGTAAATGCAATAGTGGATGGGATTGTCGAAGGCGATGAAACCCTGATAGTGACATTGTGGGGAGGTCCGTATTATTCCGTGGGAACGCAAGGTAGTGTGACACTAACTTTGCACGATGGAATTATTTCCACGAAAACAATTACTCCGACTCAGACACCTGTTTACACTTCAACAGTGACACCTACAAAAACTATTGCACTCACAGATACAGTGACTCAAACCATAACCCAAACCGCCACTCAAACCGTGACCGCAAATGTGACTGCCACCTGTACTGCAACTGTTACGGCAACACAGCAGACACAGGCGGGAGTTTTGGAAATTACAGATAATAAAAATGTTTTTATATATCCCAATCCATACAATGGTGCAGGAGATATAAAAGCGGAGTTCGGACTTTCAAAAAACGCAAACGAAATTACTCTGAAAATATACACACAGGCGTTTAGGCATGTGCTTGATTTGACAGCAAGGGGTTCGTATGCGACAGGTTCAAATACGGCTATTTTTAATAGTGAAAAAATGTCAAAAATGGCAAATGGGATATATCTATTTACAGGAGAGGTTGTGGACAGTGCCGGAAACAGGGCGAAAAGCAAAATGGGTACTATGCTTATTATAAAGTAGAGAAAATTTTTTAATGGTTGCAAACAAGGTGGGGCAAGAGTATAGTTGTGAAAGAAGGGAAGAAAAAATCATAGTGCTGAAAAGCACGGAAAGGAAAATATATGAGTTCTGTTTTACTTTTTGTTTTAGTTACTTTGGGATGGTTTTTGATTGAGGCAATTATTGGGGTCTTTCTTGGATTGAAAAAACCTTATAATGTGGTTTTGTTGGTTATTCACTCAGTGCTTACTATATTTGTGATTGCTGGGGTGATCTCCTCTATTTTGGGACTCTTGGCAGTTGATTTTGGAAAAGTGGGTTCGACAATTTCTTTGTATGTGGCAAGTGTCGCGGTGTTGATGCTTATTGTTGATGGGATACGGTTAGCTACATTGAAAACAGAAGTTCCAGCAGTGGTGCTGGCTCATAAAATTTCGGCATTTCTTTTGGCAATTTCACTTATAGCCAGTATTGTTTTTATTATTGCAAAAATTTAAATTACTGGTTTTGTAGAGGTTTCTTTAAAAAAGTTTAAGGAGGGGAAAATGAAAAAAGTCATTGTGGTTGTAATTTTGTGTTTGGCTCTTTTGGCTTTGGCAGGTTTTGGTTTGTTGGTGCAGGCTGGATTGTTTTACAAACCTGTGGTCAAAGAGGCGCAAAGTGGCCCTTATACCATAGCGTATATTGAAAACACTGGGGACTATGCGCAAGTAGGAAAAATTCAAATGCAAATCATAAATACCGTTAAAAATGAATTTGGCATTAAAACATTTAGGGGTGTCGGGGTGTATCTTGATAATCCTGCAAAAGTAGAAAAAACTAAACTGCGCAGTGAACTGGGTTTTATAGTGGAAGGCGAAAATTTGAAAAAAATTAAACAATTGAAAGCAAAGTTTAAAATCAAAACAATCAATAAAAAAAAGAGCCTTATCTCAGAATATCCTTTTAACAATCCGCTCTCTATTATTTTAGGGATTACTAAAATATATCCAATGTTTAATTCATATCCTGTAGGCAAAGCAAAATACACATATAGCATGGAAATATATGATATGTCGGAGAAAAAGATTATATATATAATGAGGTAGGAGAAGAGACAGATAACAAATATATTAATTCTGGAAGTGTTTATTGTGAACTTTCCAAAACCCATAGTGTATATAAGTAAATGTATTACCTTTGCCTCTGTGCGATACAATGGCGATATGATTTCTTCTGATTTTGTGGAGGTTTTAAAACCTTTTATCTCACCTATTACTCATTGTCCTGAAGTGGAGATAGGTCTGCCCATACCTCGGCAAACGCTTAGAATCGTCGCAGATGATAAGGAAATGAAGAAATTGCGCCTCATACAACCCGCTACAGGTATGGATTTGACTGAAAAAATGACTGAGTGGGTAAAACAAACTCTTGATGATATGCCAGAAGTGGACGGTTTTATATTAAAATCAAAGTCGCCGAGTTCTGGGGTATATGATGTCAAAATATATCCAGCAAAGGGTGATAAACCAGCGGCACTGACTGGTAGAGGTTCAGGTTTTTTTGGAAGAGAAGTGCTTCGCAGATTTCCTGATAAAGCTATAGAAGATGAAGGCCGCCTCAATGATGATAAAATCAGAGATAACTTTTTGAAAAGGATATTTATCAGTGCTGTTTTTAGGCAGGTAAAGTCAGTGCGGGAGTTATCTTTGTTTCAGGCAAATAACAAATTGCTCTTTATGTCTTATAATCAAAAGTATATGAGACTTATGGGAAAGATAGCCGCAAATACTACGAAGAAACCTTTTAATGAAATAAAAAAAGAA
>CAILUR010000198.1 GCA_903837445.1 uncultured bacterium
CTTCTTTGAGTTTTGCATCTGGAAAATATGAAACCGCGGTGTTTGCTGGCGGCTGTTTTTGGTGTGTACAACCCGTGTTTGACCATATCAGCGGAGTGATAAAGTCGGAAGCTGGCTATGCCAATGGAAAGGAACCGAGTCCTACATATGAGGATTATACGGAAAAGGGATATGTAGAAGCTGTCCGTGTGACTTACGACCCCCAAAAAACCACTTATGCTATTTTGCTGTCTGAGTTTTGGAAGCAAATAGACCCGACTGATAGTGAAGGGCAATTTGTGGACAGAGGCGCACAATATAGACCGGCTATTTTTTATAAAGATGCGGCACAAAAGAAAACTGCTGAAAACTATAAGGCAGAAATGCAAAAATCTGGTAGATATAACAGACCACTTACGGTGGAGATATCAAAAGCAGAGAATTTTTTTGCGGCTGAGGACTATCATCAGGATTATCATAAGAAAAGCCCTCTGAACTATAACATATACAGGGCGGGTTCTGGCAGAGATGCTTATCTGAAAAAGATATGGTTGGATAAAAAATAAGAAATAAAAGGATATAGTGTTAAATACAAGGGGTGTTTTTAAAACATTTCTAAGTTGACTAAGAAAAATCCTTGTGCTATACTTGTATTACAAGCAATGAACTGCTTGTGCCGCAAAGAATTGCGGTTGATTGAAACAGAGAAGTCTTGTATGGCATAGAAGCCCTTTGATGACATAATTATTATGTTTTTAAAGGGCTTTTGTCATATATAAAGCTAAGTGGTAAAATTCAGCAATAGGATGTGAAAAATAATGGAAAGTGCATATTTACCTAAAGCGCAGGGACTTTATGATCCTGCTTTTGAAAAAGATTCTTGCGGTGTGGGGTTTATCGTAAATATTAAAGGCGATAAGTCCAATAAAGTAATTTTGGATGGAATAAAAATACTTGACCGCTTGACTCATCGTGGCGCTACTGGAGCTGATCCAAAAACAGGAGATGGCGCTGGGTTGCTGATACAAATGCCTCACGAGTTTCTGCTCAAGGTGACGAAAGAAGCAGGTTTTGTTTTACCAGAGGTGGGCGAATATGGTGCTGGACTTGTATTTTTGCCACAAGCTGAGGCGGACTGCAAAACTGTAAAAGAAATTTTTGAAAAAATAATAAAAGAAAAAGGACAGGAATTACTCGGCTGGAGAAAAGTCCCAGTAAACGATAGCGTGCTGGGATATACTGCCAAAAGTAAAGCCCCACGGTTTGAGCAAGTCTTTATTAAAAAAGGAACGGCGGTAAAAGAGGCACTGGAGTTTGAACGCAAACTCTATGTCATAAGAAAGAAAACAGAAAATATAATACGGGCGTCACTGATAAACCAAAAAGATTTTTTTTATGTCACAAATATTTCTTCTAAGACCTTGAACTATAAAGGACTTATGCTGCCTTCTGAAATGTCAAACTTTTTTACCGATTTAAAAGATGAGTCCATTAAAAGCGCGATATGCCTTGTGCATTCACGCTACTCCACAAATACTTTTCCGACCTGGGATCTCGCACAGCCGTTTAGATATCTCGCCCACAATGGGGAAATAAATACCTTGCGTGGAAATATTAACTGGATGCGGTCTAAAGAAGGTATTTTTAAAAGTGACTTGTTTGGAAACGATATTGAAGATTTAAAACCAGTAGTCAGAGATGAGGCGCAAAGTGATTCTGCTACTATAGACAATGTGTTTGAACTGTTGCAACTGGGCGGGCGTTCACTGCCGCATACTATGATGATGCTGATTCCTGGAGCGTGGGAAGATAATAATCAGCTGCCTGAAGAAGTCAGAGAATTTTATAAATATCACGCTTGCCTTATGGAACCTTGGGACGGGCCTGCGGCTATGGCTTTTACAGATGGAAAATGTGTGGGAGCTATGCTTGACAGAAATGGCTTGCGGCCTGCACGGTATATAGTCACCAAAACAGGTTTTGTAATGATGGCATCGGAAGTCGGCGTGTTGGATGAAAAACCTGAAGATATAAAATTTTCCAGACGATTGGAACCTGGTAAAATATTTTTCATAGACACTGAAAAAGGCGAGATAGTAAACAATAAGGAAATCAAAAACACCATAGCCGCCCAAAAACCTTACGGGCAATGGTTGAAAGCACAACAAATAATAATAGAAGAGTTACCAGCGGAAGCTGCTGTAAATAATTATTCGTCAGAAACTACTATGAAAAAACTCAAGGCCTTTGGATATTCGCGCGAGGATTTGAAAGATATTATTATTCCCCTTGCGGGAGATGGGAAAGATCCGATAGGGTCAATGGGAAATGATATGCCCCCAGCGGTCTTGTCTAAAAATGCGTATCCGTTGTTTTCATATTTTAAACAACTGTTCGCACAGGTGACAAATCCGCCTATAGATTCTATCCGCGAAAAATGTGTTATGAGTCTTTATATGTATCTCGGGAAAAGCAAAAATGTTTTTGAAGAGACCCCAGAACATTGCGCAAAGCTGGTAATAAAGTCGCCACTTTTGACAGACGAAGACCTAAGTAAAATAAAAAAAATAAACACGAAAGGGTTTAAAACAAAAGTTATTTCGATTTTGTTTAAAGTTTCTGAAAAAGGCGCTTTTGTAAAAGCCCTTGACCGGATATGTGAGGAAACAGAACAGGCCATAAAAGAGGGTTACTCTATAGTGGTACTCAGTGATAAGGGTATAGAAAAAGACCTTGCGGCATTGCCTTCGCTAATGGCAGTCGGCGCAGTGCATCAGGATTTGGTACGCAAAACTATGCGTTCACAGATAAGCATAATAATAGAAAGTGGCGAGCCTAGAGAAGTACATCATTTTTGTACTCTGTCTGGTTATGGTGCGGATGCTTTTAATCCATATCTGGCTTATGAAGCTATAGGGCATTTAATGGCGCAAGGCGAGATAAAACATTCATATGAAAAAGCCGTGGGAAATTATCTCAAAGGGGTACGCGAAGGGATTCGCAAAGTAATCGCAAAAATGGGAATTTCTACCATACAGAGCTATTGTGGCGCTCAGATATTTGAAGCGCTCGGCATACACGAAGAGGTAATTGCTCGGTGCTTTACTGGCACGGTGTCCCGCATAGGCGGCGCTGATTTTGAAATTTTAGAAAAAGAAACTTTAATGAAACATAAAGCCGCATATCCTGATTCTGGAAATGTTTCGCCTATGTTGAAATCTGGTGGCTTGTATCAGTGGAAAAAAGATGGCGAGTATCATATGTGGAATCCAGAGACCATAGCCGCCCTTCAAGATGCTTCTAAAAATAATGATTACAAAAAATACAAAGAGTTTACAAAACTCGCAAATGAACAGGCAGGACAGCCAAGTACACTGCGGTCTCTTTTAAAACTTAAAAAGACCACTCCTATATCTATTGATGAAGTCGAACCAGTGGAGGCGATAGTAAAACGCTTTGTGACAGGGGCTATGAGTTATGGCTCAATCTCGCGTGGGGCTCACGAGGCTATGGCTATTGCTATGAATCGGCTCGGAGGAAAATCAAATACTGGTGAGGGTGGAGAAGACCCGATAAGGTTTAAGCCATATCCCAACGGAGACTTGGCGCGGTCAGCGATAAAACAAATTGCCTCTGGCAGATTTGGTGTCACTACAAATTATCTTACAAATGCAGATGAACTACAGATAAAAATGGCGCAGGGCGCGAAACCAGGAGAGGGCGGACAATTACCTGGGCATAAGGTCAGCGAGACCATAGCCAAGACGCGTTATACTATGGCGGGAGTTACACTGATATCCCCACCACCGCATCACGATATTTATTCCATAGAAGATTTAAAACAACTTATTTTTGATTTAAAAAATACTAATCCCAGAGCGAGAATCTCTGTAAAGCTTGTCTCTGAAATGGGCGTCGGAACTATTGCGGCAGGTGTGGCAAAAGGGTTTGCCGATATGATTCTTATTTCGGGATATGATGGCGGTACAGGTGCCTCGCCACGCGGCTCGATAATGCATGCGGGTTTGCCGTGGGAACTGGGTTTGTCTGAAGCCCATCAGACGCTGGTACTTAATGACTTGCGGAGTCGCGTAAGGTTGCAGACCGATGGGCAACTCAAAACAGGAAAAGATGTGGTGACGGCGGCGCTTCTCGGAGCAGAAGAATATGGTTTTGCCACCAGCGCGCTTATTATTTTAGGGTGCGTTATGTTGAGGCATTGTCATTTAAACAACTGTGCGCTTGGTGTAGCAACTCAAGATGATTTTTTACAAAAACGCTTCCGTGGTATGGCGGATTATCTTGTAAACTTTTTTAGATTTGTGGCACAGGATGTTCGAGAAATAATGGCATCCCTTGGCGTGAGATGGATGGACGAACTTATCGGCAGAACAGACCTGCTTGAAGTGAACGAAGACTTGCTTCCGTGGAAAGCAAAAAAAATAGATTATTCAAAAATTTTATATAAACCTAAAACAGAACCAAGTGTGGGCTTGTATTGCACGAAAAAACAGGCGCACGAGATAGACGATGTGTTGGATAAAAAGCTGATAACACTGGCAAGTGCTGCACTAGAAAAAGAAAGACCTGTAAAAATAGAAATGAAGATTAAAAATGTAAACAGGTCAGTGGGCGCTATGTTGTCGGGAGAAATTTGTAAAAAGTATGGCGAAGAAGCCCTTTTGGAAGACACCATAAATGTAAAATTTACTGGAGTGGCAGGGCAGAGTTTCGGAGCCTGGTTAGCAGATGGAGTAACTTTTGAACTTGAAGGAATGTCAAATGATTATGTAGGAAAAGGAATCTCTGGTGGAAAGATAATAGTATATCCTAACAAAGCAGCGACATATGTGCCGGGTGACAATATGATAATCGGCAACACTTCGTTTTATGGAGCTATTCGCGGAGAGGCATATATCAGAGGCAAAGCAGGCGAACGCTTTTGCATTCGGAACTCTGGATTGTACGGAGTGGTAGAAGGAGTCGGCGACC
>CAILUR010000199.1 GCA_903837445.1 uncultured bacterium
GTGAGTGTTTTCCCTTTTTTTATCTCTGTGTTCTTTATAGCAGTCTTTATCTGCCGCAAAGTATCCATTTTCAACTGGTCTTTTTCTTTCATTGCGGTTTTTAACTGCTCATTAATTTGTTCTGGTAACGACATTTAAAACCTTCTCTTATTCTTTTTTCTTTTCTTGTTAGCCGCGTATGCTTTATTTTTCTTTTTCACACTCGGCGCTTCATAATACTCGCGTTTCTTCATTTCCTGAAGAATACCAGCGTCTTGCACTTTTTTCTTAAATCTTTTCAAACCCTCTTCTAATGATTCACCATCTCGTAAAATTACTTCTGCCATTTAAAACTGCCCTCCTTCTGGATCCCCGCGGAAATTTCGCCGCGGCCTTTATATTTAATTAATATAATAATCATATAATAAAAATAAACCCCATAGCAATGGTTTGCATTACGGGGTTAAAAATAATGTTTTAACAGGCATAAAAATAACTATAACCTGTCAATACGAGATAATTATATAGGAGAAATAGCAAAAGTCAAGTTTTTTTATATGGTAGTCTTTTCCAAATAAACCCTTTGAGATTGGGTCTTTTTATCGCCTTATATTGAAAAAAAGTCTTTATTTGAGCTGATCTGCAAACTCTTTCACTGCCACTTTTATCATATTCCGTATTTCCCCTGTCTTTTCAAGCCTTTCTTCTGGTGTTCCGGTCAGTTTTGATGGGTCTGGGAAGCTCCACTGGAGGCGTTTTGTCACTCCTATAAACACAGGACACCTTTCCGCAGCCTCTTTTTCACAGACAGTTATGACATAAGCAAATTTTTTCCCTTGTTTATAAAAATCAAAAACGCTTTTTGTCTTATTTTCCGAGATATCTATGCCATCTTGTTTCATTGCTTCCACTACCACAGGGTTAAGAATTCCGGGTTCAATCCCAGCGCTCTCGGCTTCGCACCTGTCACCAGCGAATTTGTTTAGATACGCTTCCGCCATTTGACTTCTTGCGCTGTTGTGAATACATACGAACAACACTTTTATTTTTTCTGCCATACTTCACCTCTTTTTATTTTAAGATTACTTTTAAAATATTAGCCCTCGGTTAAGTTTTTATTAATTTATGATAATTTTATTTTTTCCCTGTCATTAAAAATATTTTATATTCCCTACCTGTTTTTTGAAGGGTATAGGCATGGGTAAATTTTATTTCTTTAAACCCGGCACTTTCAAAACTTTTTGCTAACTCTGACATATCAAAACCATTGTGCATTATTCCCACAGCGTTTTCTCCGTGAAAACTTCCATCTTCTTTTTCGAGGTCGGCAATCGCTATCTTGCCTTCCAAATTCAGCATTGTATAAAGTTTTACTGCAAACTCTTCTGTGTTTTTAATATGATGCATAGCCATAGAACTAATTATAATATCTGCGTGGTATTTCTCTGGGGTATCTTTTTCCGCATCAAACACCGCTGTCGTTATGTTATTTAAACCCTTTACGAGTATTTTATCTTTAAGTATAGCAAGCATTCCTTCTGAACTGTCAAGGGCAATCACTTTCTTTACTTTTTTTGAGAGTTCACTTGCAATGAGGCCTGTGCCTGCCCCAAGATCAATGATTGTCATTTCCCTGTTTAATTTTAATTCTAAAAGCATAGCCTGCATTATTTCACTTGCCATTTTAACTCTGTCAGGTTTATCCCATTCTTTTGCCTTATCATCAAAACTGTTCATAAGTTCTCCCCTTTAAAATATGGTCGGATTTTTTATTTAAGCAAATAGTTAAACAAGTATCCTGTAAATATTATCCCCACTCCAACTATTGAGGCAAATATTATTATAAGTTTTGGTTTCATAGCGCGGCGTAGAATAATGAATTCAGGCAAAGACAAAGCAGTCACAGCCATCATAAAAGCTAAGGCTGTCCCCATGGCCATTCCTTTTTCAGTCAAGGCACTCACCAACGGAATTACACCAGCAGCATTGGAGTAAAGTGGAATTCCCAATAAAACTGCCAGTGGCACTGCGAAGAAATTATCTTTGCCAGCGTATTTTACTAAAAAATCAGTCGGAACATACCCGTGTATCCACGCCCCTATACCAATACCTATAATGACATAAAGCCAAACACTTTTTAATATATCTATCGTATATTCAACTGCAAAATCAGTTCTTTGCTTGAACTTGAGTTTTATTTCTTCGGTATTAATCTGTTTTACATTAAACTTTTCTATATGTTTTTCCAATTTTAAATGCCCTATGACTATTCCGCCTATTATGGCTATTATCAAACCGCTTCCTATATATATAAGGGCGACTTTCCAACCGAACAACCCCCACAACATTACCAGTGCCACTTCGTTTATCATAGGCGCAGATATCAAAAATGAAAAGGTCACGCCCAACGGCACTCCCGCCTCCACAAAACCTAAAAACAAAGGCACAGCCGAACAAGAGCAAAACGGGGTGACTATACCAAGCAACGCTGCCAATATATTGCCTGTATAGAGTCCTTTTCCAGTAAGATATTTTTTGGTTTTTTCAGGTGAAAAATAAGTGCGGATAAACGAGACCACAAAAATTATCACACTCAAAAGAATAAATATTTTTATCGTGTCGTAGATAAAAAAGTTTATAGCTTCCGCTCCGATAGTCCCTTTTTGCATTTTAAAAATCACAAAAGTTAAATAGTCAGCAATAAATTTCATTTTATTTGCTCCTTAAATAAAGCTTACTCAAGCCTGTTATTTATTAAAACCTTTTTTCATTTTCAAAGCAGCGTTTACCAAAAGGATAAGCGCTGGCACTTCCACCAAGGGGCCTATCACAGCTGTAAAAGCCTGCCCTGAATTTATTCCAAAAACTGCTATTGCCACAGCTATAGCCAGTTCAAAATTATTCCCGGAGGCAGTAAAAGCAATCGTGGTGGTCTTTTTATAGCCCTCATTCATTTTTTTCCCTATATAAAACGATATGAAGAACATTATGACAAAATAAATCGCCAAGGGAAGTGCTATCCGCAGCACATCAAATGGAATTGTGACTATGTATTTTCCTTTAAGGGAGAACATTATTATTATTGTGAAAAGCAGGGCTATAAAAGTAAACGGACTAATTACCGGAATAAACTTTGTTTCATACCAATCTCTGCCTTTAAGTTTAAGCATAATAAATCTCGTCAACATTCCTGCAAGAAAGGGTATCCCCAGATATATAAACACGCTCTTTGCTATCTGCCACATAGTGATATTTACTATTGTATTTTTAAGACCCAACCACCCTGGCAGTATTGTCATAAATAGCCAGGCATCGAGAGAAAAAAACAACACTTGAAATACAGAATTAAGTGCCACAAGTCCTGCGCAGTATTCCCTGTCGCCTCCGTCAAGGTCATTCCACACTATTACCATAGCAATACACCGCGCGAGACCAATAAGTATTAAACCTGACATATATTCAGGTTTGTCCCTTAAAAATACTATAGCCAATATAAACATAAGGATAGGCCCTATCACCCAGTTTAAAAGCAGGGAAAGCCCAAGAACTTTTTTATTTTTAAACACATCCCCCATTTCTTCATACCTGACTTTTGCTAAAGGGGGGTACATCATTATTATTAGTCCAATGGCAATAGGAATGGAAGTGGTGCCTACTTGCATTGAACTCACAGCCTGAGTCACCCAAGGTGCGAAATAGCCAAGCGCGATACCTAAAGCCATTGCCAAGAAAATCCACAGAGTCAAATACCTGTCCACAAACGAAAGTTTCTTTTGCATTTTTATCTCCTATATTATATTGAAGTCATATTTTGTCTCTACTTGCATTTCATACTCGGCTTACGCTTAACTTTCCCAGCCACAATGTTTTTTACAATCGTATTATACTTATTTTCTTTGCCTACAGTATAGTGCATCCAAAACCCTTCTCTACGCGCCTCCACAAGCCCAGCGTTCTTTAAAATCCCCAAGTTTCTTGACACTCGCGTTTGACTCATTTTAAGGGAGCTCATAATTTCGCATACGCAGATATCAGGATTTTCCACCACTATTTTATATATCTGAAGCTTTGTTTCATCAGATAAGGCCTTAAACACCTTTGCCAGTTCTTTCATATTTTCTCCTTCAAAGTTAATTAGTATATTCGCATATTCAAATATACTTTATTTAGAAATAAAAAGCAATGTTTTTTTTGGGTTTTTATACTGCTAATTTTTTAAATACTATGCGTCACTTGTTTTTTATCATTATATATATTAATGCGCCAAACCCAATAAGTGCGAAAATGAGAGCAGGAATATTTATCCCATATTTTGATATCAAAGCCACCCATATCACTCCCAACAGCACTAAAGAGACCTGTATCACAAGCTTGCCGGTCTTATTTTTCCATACTCTTGAAACAGCATCTATCCCTCTTACCCCAGGTGGCAGTTGTGGGTTTATATCATTTTTTTTCATTTGTGCCTTGATCCTGTCTTTAAATTCCGTTTTCTCCCTCAGTTCTTTCAAAGCCGTTTGTCTCCCCAAGACCTCTTGCCACAACATAAGCTCTTTTTTGCAAATATAGCACTTTTCAATATGCGCTTCCATATCCGCTATGACAGCCGGTTCTTTTATCTCTTTAGCTGCGTATAGTTTCATTTTTTTTCTGCTTTCAGCACATTCCATAAATTCTCCGCATTTTGTTACTCTCCCAATCCATCCAGCAAGAGTATCAGTTTTTTGACTTCTTTTTTATCTGCATAATGCCTTCGTATATAAGACCTGTCTTTTTCAATAAGGTGCACAAATTTTTTTAACTCTTTCTTGTCCAAAGTATATCTCCCAATATAAGTTAAAAATTCAGGCATATTTTCAAAAACAAATTCCAACTGCAATTTCCTATTTAGGTGTTTTTTTATTTCCTTAGGTTCAGGATGAAGCCCGCAGTGAGCTATTTTAAAATCTCTTACTGCTTTTTTCTCTCTATCAAAGTTCCACCGCACTTCCATATTTCTTATATCTCCTGGTAGCCCGCACACTTCGCAAAAAAATGGCTTCATATATTCTTTTTCCTAAGCGACATATGTCAAAGCCCTACTTCAAGCCTATTTTTCAAATTTCACCTCGCTTATTATTTTCTAATTTATTTAAATATATCATATATAAAAATCAAGGTCAATGTGATACCCCTTTATGCCTTTTAGTACTTAATTTTATTTGACTTATGCCTCTTACTTAATTACAATTATTTTTATCACCGATATTGTCCTGGAGGAAGTTATGAGAAAGCAAGCGGTCTTTGTTTTGATCCTGACTCTGAGTTTAACCTTTTTTTCAGGGTGTTTTTCGTCGTTCAATCGCACGCCGTTAAACGCACTTAAACTTAGCTCATATCCAGCAGCTAATCTATCTGTATTAACTTCAGAAGCCCTTTCTCTAACTATCTCCGCTTCCGAAATAAATTCTTTCCGTGAGCTGCTTTCGGCTGATATTTCACACAAGAAGCTTTTTAAAGATTTTTACATTGATAGCGCCGTTCCTGTGGCTTTGTATATCAATGTAGAGATCATTTCAGTGAAGCTTGTTTCCCCTGCTGACCGAACTTTTCTCATATTTTGGACAAATGACTCCGAGATAAAAGTACTAGTGACTCTTACGGATGCAAACACTGGCGCCCTTGTGGATAAGTTTAACACAGAAGGCCAAGCAACAAATTCAGGGAGCATTGAAGAGGCCATAAAATATTGTGTTTGGAATATCACAGCTTACTTCTCTTCAAATAAATAAACCAGATTAGAAAGGTTTTTTTTTATTATTTTTGTTAGTTTAATCTAACAAAAATTTATTTATTATACTCAATATGAATTTAGAGTTTTTTGCCCATACTTACTTCTCTTTTAAGTTTTGATATTAAGAATGTTCCACATGGAACATTTTGAGAGGTTTAACAATGCGGCTTGGTTTTTTATTTTCAAATGATTTGTTTTGACACAGATAGTTTACTTTATATTTATTATTACTTTGCCTTACAACTAGTCTTCAGTCTACTTTTATAGCATTATGTTCCACGTGGAACAATTTTGATGGTTTAAACCCCTTTAGATTATCCGGATATGTCGTGGTCACTATTATTTGTTCAAATTTACTGAATGTTCCTGCTATAAAGCTTCTATTTGGATTATCCAGTTCTGAAGAGAAATCATCAAGCAAAATAACAGGATATGTCCCAAGTTTTTCATTTATCATAAGCCCTTCTGCCAGTTTTATAAGTATAGTTGTTATTCTTTGCTGTCCTTCTGAACCAAATCTTTTTGCACTAAGCCCATTATATGATATTGCTATATCATCTCTATGTGGCCCTATCAGAGTGGTACTCCTTGCAATTTCTTCTGATTGATTATCTTCAAAGTATTTTACATAATCTTTTGCGATATCTTCTGGCTTATTTGACTTAAAATGTTTGAGTGTGTAATCAAGGGATACATGCGTATTAATATCAGATAGTTTATCTTTAAGAATTTCGTTCAAAGTATTAATTGCTATTATTCTTTTACCAATAATATCTGTCCCGTGCTCCATAACCTGCTTATTCCAAACCTTTAGATTGCTTATATCCAGTTTTCCCTCGCGTATTTGTTTTAATATGTAGTTTCTGTGGCTTACTTCTTTTGAATACCTCGATAAAATATGAAAATACTCTGGATTTATTTGTGATAATAAATCATCAATAAAATTTCTGCGTAATCCAGGATCCCCTTTTATAACCATAATATGTTCCGGTGAGAAAAGAACTACTGGCAGCACTCCCATAATTTCAGAATTTCTTTTTAGCTTATTATCATTCACTGTTAATGTTTTTCTTTTATTTTCTGTATCAAGTTCCAACTTAATATTTTTATCCAGTCCCATATTTGAAATTTCTGCTTCAATTTTTGTAGCGTGTGCATCCTGTTTAATCAAAACCGTATCATCTGATATTCTAAATGACTTTAACATTGCTAAATAATATATAGCTTCAAGTATATTTGTTTTTCCTGTCCCATTTTCACCGTGAAATAAATTAATACCAGATGAAAAATCCACCTTTATATTAGAATAGCTTCTGAAATTGTTTAATTCAATATTTTTTACTATCATTGGTTTCCTTTTTCAAGATTTTTGCTATATTGCTTTATAAAATTGTTCCACGTGGAACAATTTTACACCAGCGGCTTTGCTTTTATCATATTATATACTCTTGGATACTTGTCAGGTGTCCTCAGCAGTTTGTCTAATATGATAATTGAATGATTTCCATAGTTTTCAGGTAATTCATAGTCTTCTATATGCGCCATTTCAAGTTTTAGCTCCCGGTAAAGCTTTCCTTCATCGCTTATTTCTTCTTTTTGTTTCCCACTTGCGTAAAACAAAATTTGCCCGTGGTGTTTTA
>CAILUR010000200.1 GCA_903837445.1 uncultured bacterium
AAGTGGATTTTCATACCCTTGTATCACTTCAGCTTTTAGGTCCTTTATTCCGGCTGTTTTTTCAAGACTGTAGTTTAGAATTTTTAGTTTGCGTTTTTTTTGTTCAGTGTAGTTTATATTCATCCAGTCACATCCGCCGCATATTGTAAAATATGGGCATATCGCTTTAAACCTTTCCGGAGATTGTTCGAGAACTTCTTTTATCTGTGCCACGGCATAGTTTTTTTTCACTTCGGTTATTTTAACCAATAACTTATCGCCTGGAACCCCATAGGACATAAAGACTGTAAGATTTTGATATTTGCCGACACTGTCTCCGCCGTAAGCGACATCATCCACAGTTAGCTCTATCGTTTGACCTGGGGATAAGTTTAGCGGAGTATTTTTTTCAGAATCCATAGCAACCCCTTTAATAATAGTTTATGTTGCCAGAGTAAGTTTTATAGTTTAAACGCCGAGCTTCTTTTTCAACAATTCATTTACCAGTTGTGGATTGGCTTTGCCTTTTGATTCTTTCATTATCTGGCCTGTCATAAACCCCATTGCCTGCACTTTGCCACCTTTTATTTCGGCCACTATTGCCGGATTTGCGGCAATTACTTTGTCTATGACTTCTTCTATAGCTTTGGTATCGGTGATTTGCACGAGGCCTTTTTCTTTTACTATTTGCTCAGGGTCATTGCCTGTGGCGTACATATCTTCAAAAACCGTTTTTGCTATTTTTCCGCTTATAGTGGCATTTTTTATAAGGCCCAACATTTTTGCCAATTTTTCAGGAGTCACTTTTACTTTTTCTATATCTGCTTCGCCAGCCTCATTCATTTTTGCGAGCAGGTCTCCCATTATCCAATTGCTGGACAATTTAGGTTCCGCACTTAACTTTGCTACCTTTTCAAAATAATCTGCGAGCGGTATTTCCGAAGTCAATACGCCAGCATCATACGCAGGCAGGCCGTACTGCGATATAAATCTTTCGGCTTTTTGCAATGGGAGTTCTGGTAGTTCTGCTTTTATGGTGTTTATATACTCAGCGCTGGTTTCCAATATCGGCAAATCAGGTTCAGGAAAATACCTATAGTCGTGTGCACCTTCTTTGCCCCGCATAGAAAAGGTCTTGGCTTTTCCCGCATCCCAAAGCCGGGTTTCCTGAATTATTGCTTCCCCTGCTTCAGCCATTTGCATTTGTCTTTCCACTTCGTAGTCTATGGCCTTTCTTACATTATTAAATGAGTTCATATTTTTTACTTCAACTTTTACCCCTAACTTTTCCTGCCCGAAAGGTCTGATAGAAATATTCGCATCACACCGCAGTGACCCTTCTTCCATATTACAGTCAGACACATTTGTATATTTCAAAATAGCCTTTACCGCAGAGAGATATAAATACGCATCTTCTGAACTGCGCATATCCGGTTCGCTGACTATTTCCGCAAGTGGCACTCCACCGCGATTGTAATCCACCAGTGACTCTTCCGCATCAGCTATCTGACCTGTCTTTGTCAAATGAATAAGTTTTCCCGCGTCTTCTTCCATATGCAGGCGCGTGATTCCGAGGCGTTTTTTTTCGCCTTGTTTATTTACTATGTCTAAATAGCCTTTTACCGCTATCGGCATATCAAACTGTGATATCTGATATGCTTTCGGCAAGTCAGGATAGTAATAATTTTTCCTGTCAAATTTTGACTTGTGCGCTATCGTGCAATTCAACGCAAGTCCTGCTTTTACCGCGTGATGTAACACCTGTTTATTAAATACAGGCAAACTTCCTGGCAGGCCTAAACAGTTCGGGCAGACATAGGTATTTGCCTCCGCCCCGAATTCGTTTTTACAGCCGCAGAATATTTTCGTCTTTGTGTTGAGCTCAGCGTGCACTTCGAGCCCTATGACTATTTCATATTTTTCTTTGAGTGACATTTTAACCTTTCAAGTTTACTTTTCTTCGTCTTCGTCTTCTTCAGACGCAGGTTCTTCTTTTTTAAATTCATTAATTTTCTGTTCCCATTCTTCGTCGCCCATAATTACCAGCGGCCTGTCATCGGACATAGCAGTTTCAAACCCTTCTCTATCAATTTCTTCTGACCCGCAAGAAGCGCACTGTACTGACTCTTGATTGTCGCCGGAATCTTTCTGACAATATCTAGTCAGCACTCCATCAATAAACTCCCATAATTCCATAGGTTTGTAATCTGTTACAATACTCATAAACCCTGTCTTGTTTCCGCAATTTTTACAAATCATTTCCCTTACCTCCTTGTATTCCGCTCGAAGGGTCTCTTCGCTACGGAACCTATCCCTTTTTGGGATTAAATTTTAGGCCTGCGCGTGTGCCAGTCAGTAGCATACTGGAAAGCGTTGGCCGCGTTAAATATGTCTTGTTCTCCAAAAGGTTTTGCCAAAAGTTGCATTCCTATCGGGAGATTTTTTTCATCAAATCCGCACGGTATTGACATTCCCGGAAGGCCTGCCAAGTTTGGAGCTATGGTAAAGATATCTGATAAATACATAGTGAGGGGGTCACCGGACTTCTCTCCTATTTTAAAAGAAGTAGTAGGCGAAGTAGGTGTCAAAAGTATATCCACCTTTTTAAAGGCCTCATCAAAATCCTGTTTTATTAGTGCGCGCACTTTTTGCGCTTTTTTATAATACGCTTCATAGTATCCAGAAGACAGCACATAGGTGCCGAGCATTATTCTGCGTTTGGTCTCTTTGCCAAACCCTTGCTGTCTGGAACGCTTGTACATATCTATCATATTCTGTGCCGCTGTATCGCGCAACCCATACTGCACACCGTCAAACCTGGCAAGATTTGAAGAGGCCTCTGCCGGTGCTACCACATAATACACATCCACAGCATAATCTGTATGGAGAAGATTTACTTTTACTATTTGGGCGCCAAGTTTTTTATACACTTCAATAGCCGCTTGCATTGCCTCTTTTACTTCTTTTTGTATGCCATCAATAAAATATTCTTCTGGAAGTCCAATCCTAAGTCCCTTCACATCTGTTTTAATATCTTTCAAATAATTTGGAATATTTATGGCAGCGCTGGTGGAATCATTTTCATCAGCCCCTGCTATGTGTTTCAACATTATCGCATTGTCGCGGACTGTTTTTGTCATAGGGCCTATCTGGTCAAGTGAAGAAGCAAAAGCTATGAGGCCATACCGTGAGACTCTGCCGTAAGTCGGTTTAAAACCAGTCACAGAACAAAGCGAGGCAGGTTGTTTTATAGAGCCACCTGTATCAGAACCAAGAGAGGCGATACACATATCTGCTGACACAGCCGCCGCAGAACCACCGCTGGAGCCACCAGGCACACGCTCTAAATCCCAAGGATTATGCGTAGGAAAAAAAGAAGAGTTTTCAGTAGAAGATCCAAAAGCATATTCGTCCATATTTAATTTTCCGGTAAACACAGCGCCAGCGGCTGTAAGTTTTTTTAAAACTGTGGCTGTATAAGGAGGTCTGTACCCTGCGAGCATTTTCGCCGCGCAAGTGGTGGGGACGCCTTCCAGACACATATTATCTTTAAGCCCAATAGGGATTCCAGTAAGTTCAGTCACATTTTCGTTTTTCATAAGCCTGTCTTCAGCAGTAGCCGCCATAGTATAAGCCAGCTCTTTAGTCACCAGCAGATATGCCTTGACCTTATGGTCCACCGCATCTACCCGCTGATATACGCTGTCCAATATGTCTTTGGGCTTTATTTTTTTCTCTGTCAGAGCTTTATGAAGCTCCTCTATGGTCTGTTGGTAAAGTTCCATACTGTCCTTTTTAATACTCTCTTTGTTCTTTCTATATTATCTTTGGCACTTTAAAGCCATTATTTTCTATTGAGGGAGCTGCTGCGAAAACTTTTTGTTTATCTAAAGAAGGTTTGACTACATCTTCACGCATTACATTTTTCATTTCTATGGCGTATATCATAGGTTCCACTTTATCCGTATTTACTGCCTGTAATTTATTTACATGCTCTAAAATATTTGATAATTGTTCCGTATACATAACCTTCTCCTCCTCTGTTATTTCGAGGCGGGACAAATGTGCTATATATTCCACATCTTTTTTAGTTATAGCCATAATTTTTCTCCATTTTTCTCTTTAAAATAAGTAAAAATATCCCACTCGGGTTTTTAAGTTTTTGCAAAAACCCGCTGGAATTACTCTCTTAATTGTATAAATTTATCATAAAAAAAATGTTTTGTCTATATCGCTTGAGTATACAAAAAAGGCCTTATTTTGCATAAACTCCTGCATTTTTTAAAATGAGTTATTGCGTGTGAGAAGGGCTCAACAGCTTGTTTTTACGAGAAGTTATATGGGGGATTTAAAGTTTTTTTAATTTCGCGTACTTCATAGATAATTCTTTCCTGCCGCTGGTTTTAAAAGCTACTGTCACTTTTACATCATCTCCATATCTTTCCACTTTGAGGACCATACCGTCTCCCAATTTTGTATGTCTGACTTTGTCGCCTATTTTAAAAGGGGCTTCCATATATTCAGGCTCAGCCTCCAGCTCAGCAAGCACTGGCCCATTATTTTTTTCGTTGTGATAGTCATCCAGTTTTTCCTGAAGTTGTTTTGCTGGAATACGGCCTTTATGTTCAAGCACTTCTTGTGGAATCTCATCCATAAATCTTGAAATAGTGCTAAGTTTTTTGCTTCCAAACTGACTACGAGAAAATGCCGACAACAGAAAAAGTTTTTTTCTGGCACGCGTGATTCCCACATAACACAAGCGGCGTTCTTCTTCAATGCCCCCTGGTTCCTCTACACAGTTTTTATGAGGTATAAGAGTATCATCCATTCCAGCAATAAACACAGTTTCAAACTCCAGCCCCTTGGCGCTGTGCATAGTCATTAAAGTGACACGATTATCGTCTTTATCCCACTTATCAAAATCAGTCATTAAGGTCACTTGATTTAAAAAATCTTCAAGCTTAGTACCGGGATTTTCTTTTTCAAATTGGGCGATAGCCGACACCAGTTCTTTTACATTCTCAACTCTATCGCTTGCTTTTGGAGAAGAGTCATTCTGCCAATATGACAGATAATTAATCTCCGCTATCAGTTCTTTTAACAAGTCCGATAGAGGTATACTTTCTTTTTTTGCGTTTAAGTTTTTTATAATATTATAAAACTTTTTTACTGCGTTTTTTGCCATAGGTTTTAGGTCTTCAAACTTTTCTATATTCTCCATAGCTTCAAAAAAAGTTACATCGTTTTCAAAAGTATAGGTCTGCAGTTTTTTATAAGTGGTCTCGCTTATCTCTCTCGGTGGCACATTGATTATTCTTTTTAAGCTTATCATATCGTGTGGATTTGAAATGATTTTCAAATACGCAAGCATATCCTTTATTTCCAGCCTACCATAGAAAGAGAGCCCACCTATGAGCTTATACCATATATTAGCCCTGCGAAACTTGTCCTCTATCACTCGTGATTGTGCATTTGTCCTATAAAAAATAGCTATATCTTTTAACTGATTGGGGTCTATGTCGCGCAATCTAATGACTTCTTTTGCGATAAACTCTGCTTCAAGGATTTCATCATCCGCATAATAAAAAGTTATCAGAGCCCCTGCCGCCGCATCCGTCCATATGGCTTTATCTTTTCTATCTTTGTTATTTTTAATGACACTGTAAGCCGCCAGCAAAATGTTCTTTGTGGACCGGTAATTTTGTTCCAAGCGTATGACTTTCGCCTTTGGATAGTCCTCTTCAAAACCTAAAATATTTGTAATATCTGCGCCCCGAAACCTATATATGGACTGGTCGTCATCTCCTACCACGCAGAGATTTTTATACTTTTCAGCCAGCAAAGACACGAGGGTATATTGCGAGTTATTTATATCCTGATACTCATCTATCATAATGTAACGGAACTTTTCTGCATATTGTTCTAACAAGTCGGGGTTCTCATCTAACAACCTTACCGCCTGCAAAATCAAATCATCAAAATCCATAGCATTATTTTTCATAAGCCGCTCTTCATATATTTTATAGACGCGGGCGGTGAGTTTTTCTTCATAGGTCTTTGCAACTGCTTCGGCTTCCACAGCATTGAAAAGCCGGTTTTTACTATCCGATATGTTTTTAATAATGGCATAAGGTTTCATTTCTTTTTCCGTTATTTTTGCCTCGTGCATACATTCTTTTGTCAACCTTTCCCTATCATCTTCATCAAATATAGAAAAGGCTTTCGTATAGCCCAGTCGTTCAGCGTGGCGGCGTAAAAGTTTTGCCCCCAGCGAGTGAAAAGTGCTCATCCATATATCTTTTGCAGCTTTTTGGCCTACCACTTTAGTGATTCGCTGGCGCATTTCAGCCGCAGCCCTGTTAGTAAAAGTAACAGCAAGAATATTCTCAGGTTTCACTTCATTATTGGCAATAAGGTTGGCTATTCTATAAGTTATGACTCTGGTCTTGCCGCTCCCCGCACCTGCGAGAATAAGCATAGGCCCATCTTTGTGTACAGCCGCTTCATACTGTGGGTCATTTAGTAATTCTTTAAGTTTCATACTGTCTCCAAATTAACTCAAGCTTATTTAAAATAAACAATGGTTAATTATAGTATTGAAAAAAGGAATGTCAAGGAATAGAAAAAAATATTTTATCCCTTTTTCATTTTCTTTTTGCATATTTTGTAAGAAAATTGTATTATGACTCTAATAACTTTAATCTTTCAAAGTGGAGTCACCAATGCCTAAAGGAAATTTTTGGAACAATGTAAATAAATATTTTCCGTGGGTACTCCTTATTGCCTCACTTATTTTCGGTTACAAATGCGCCAAGGGAAATGACTTTCTTTCCTACTACGATGTAGGGCTTAATTTTAGGGCACTTTTGGACAACATTTACATTAGCGGCAAATATTCTGGTATGCTAAATCATTACCCGCCTCTGTTTGCTATGCTTATGGTCCCCTTAACCTTCTTGCCGCCTTTGGCAGCTGGGTATGTGTTTTTTCTCGCCAAGTTAGCCTGTGTGATCTGCGTGCTGAAAATTCTTCCGGAATTTTTTGAGGATAAAAAAATTCCTGCCGTGGCTTTTTGGTTGGCGTTTCTTATCTCTTTTCGGTTTATCCTTGATGACTTCAAGCTTGGACAGGTCAATACTTTTC
>CAILUR010000201.1 GCA_903837445.1 uncultured bacterium
GACCAAAAGAAATGACCAATGAGCTGATAGTTCTGGCAAAAAAATATCCTGAAAAAATTTGTCCACATTTTCATATGTCTTTACAGGCAGGCGAGGATAGTATTCTGAAATTAATGAAGCGTAATTATACTACTTCGCAGTTTGAGGAGAGAGTAGAGTATATTTTATCACACCTTCCTGGCGCAGCGCTTACTACGGATGTGATAGCGGGTTTCCCAGGAGAAACCCAAAAAGAATTTGAAACAGGAGCTGAGTTTATTTCTAAAATGCCCTTCTCGCGCCTGCATATCTTTCCTTATTCAGATAGGCCGGATGCTGCTGCTTCAGATTTTAAAGGTAAAGTGAGCAAAGCAGAGAAAAAAAATAGAGTGGGAGTGCTTTTGAAAATAGGCGCGGCGAAAGAAAACCTGTTTGCGCGAGCGGCCTTGGGTGGGATTAGGACAGTCCTTGTAGAAACCTCGAAAAGAAACGGAAAGCTCTGCGGGTACACGCAGGATTATATAATGACTGGTTTTGAAGGCGGAAATGAACTGATTAATAAATTGGTGAAAGTCAAACTCAAGACTATCACCGAAAATGAAGTGTTTTCTGAAATCATAAATTAATAAGAAACGGAGGCGACAATGACTGAAACCAATTGTATTTTTTGTAGCATAATAAAAAAAGAAATTCCTTCAAAAATCGTGTATGAAGATGAAGAGGTTATGGCCTTTGAGGATATTAATCCAGCAGCTCCGGTGCATATTCTGATAATTCCAAAACAGCATATAGCGACCTTAAATGACCTAAAGGAGACAGAAGAAAAACTGGCAGGAAAGCTGCTTAAGACGGCAGCTTTAATAGCAAAAGATAAAAAGATAGATCAGACAGGCTATAGAACGATTTTTAACACAAATGCAAATGCTGGGCAAGTGGTGTTTCATATACATTTGCATTTGTTAGGAGGAAGAAAACTCACCTGGCCACCGGGCTGAGGAAAGCAGTTCTAAATTTTAAGAAATTGAAAAAAGTTAGAAATTTTGGAAAATAATAAAAATTAAGGAGACACAATGGCACGAGAAGCTATATGTCCTATGTTTAAAAAATGCGGCGGGTGTGGATTTTTGGATGTGGAATATTCACTGCAACTGGCTATGAAAAAAAATGAAATAAAAGTAATTTTAGATGAGTTGAAAATTCCCGGAGAAATAAAAATGTATTTTAAGGACGAATACTACTATAGAAACCGAATGGATTTTTCTTTTTCTCCAGAGGGACCAGGGCAGAGAGAAAAGGGGAAGTTTTATAAAGTGGTGAGTTTTGAAAAGTGTTATATAGCGAATGAAGGAGTTAATAAGGCACTGGCAAATGTGCGCGAGTGGTTTTTGAATAACAAGGCGCAAATCAGCGTGTTTGATAGTCGTTCCAATAAAGGTTGTCTGAGGTATTCCACCACCCGCAGTTCTTTTTATGCCAAAGACACCTCCATTACTTTTATTTTGAATAAAGATTCGGAAGAAGTGGATGCCCACAAAGTCCTCATAAAAAAGTTTGCCGATACCTATGAAGTGCCAAATGTGCTTGTAGGGCTGGTAAAACATAATACAGATGTAAGTATCACACAAGATTACGAGGTGATACGAGGAAATGATTTTTTGAAAGAAAGACTCGGAAAGAATATTTTTTATTTTCATACACAGGGCTTTTTTCAGAATAATTCTCCTGTGATGATGGATATGCTGCATTATGTAAAAGAAAAACTCGGGACAGGGCACGAACTCCTTGTGGACCTTTTTGGTGGGGTGGGGACTTTTGGAATTTTTATGGCAGATACCGCCAAAGAGGTATTTATCATAGATAATGATAAATTTAATATTGAATGCGCGCAAAAAAACATAGTGGCGAACGATACCAAAAATGTACGGCTTTTTGAAATGGATGCGAAAGAAATGAAAAAAATAGCATATCAGTTTGTGAATAAAAAATCTGTTTTTGTGCTTGATCCGCCGCGAGTAGGTCTGCACAAGGATACGGTTAAGTTTATTGAAGAGGTAAAACCAAAGACTATGGTGTATGTTTCCTGTAACCCGCAACAACTTGGGAATGACCTTCTGGCTTTGAAAAAGTTTTATGAGGTAAAAGAAATGGCTATTTTTGATATGTTTCCGCAGACTAAACATATTGAGTCTATTGTGCTGTTGGAATTAAAATAAAATTGTTTATACCAGGGAGCTATAATGTTTGAACTTTTAAAAAATTGGAAAGAAATTATAGATACTACAAATTTGTCTCCGGGACGAAAAATGGATTTTGTTAGCAAATGGCTACTGGCGACCCGAGCAAGTGTGTTTTCTATGACTATCACTTCGGTGCTTATAGGCACACTGTTGGCGTTTATTCAGGGCGTGACAGATGTAAAAAGAGCCGTGCTTAATGCTGTTTTGACGGCATTTGCTCTGGTGTTGGCACACGCATCAAATAATTTGATAAACGATTACTTCGACTATAAGCAGGGAGTGGACACACCGGACTATCCCAGAACTCAATATTCTCCGCACCCTCTTGCCTCAGGGCTTATGTCTGAAAAAAAATTGCTTATGGTTTTTTTCTTTTTTGGAATTATTGAACTGAGTATAGCGGCATATTTCTACAAAACCGTTGGGATTTGGGCTATGGTCTTTGCCATAGCAGGATTTTTATTGAGTGTTTTTTATGTGGCCCCACCTTTTAAACTAAAATACAATGGGCTTGGAGAACTGGCAATATTTATCATATGGGGGCCTTTGATAACGGTAGGTACTTATTATGTAATAAATGGAAATATGCCTGCAAAAATATGGTTTGCTTCAATACCGTACGGGCTTGTGGTAATGAATGTGCTCCTGGGGAAGCATATTGATAAGTATGAAAAGGATAAAGAAAAGGGAGTGAAAACACTTCCTGTAGTTTTGGGTTTAAAAAATGCTATAATTTTCACAAAGATAAATACAGGACTATTTTTTATTTCTATAATCATATGTGTCTTTTTTAAAGTTTTACAACCACTTACACTTTTGGTATTTTTAGCGTGGGGCAGGTTTATGACATTTATCAACATAATGTCAAAACCTAAACCTGAAACCCCGCCAGAGAATTTTCCTGTATGGCCTTTATGGTATGTGGTCTGGGCATTTTGGTTTAATAAACGCGCAGGAGAACTTTTCGTTTTAGGTCTTATTTTAAGTTTGATTCCGTGGTTTAAGTTCTAACAATGAGTATTTTAAAGATAGGTTATTAATCAATATAAAGAATAATAATGTTGAAAATAATGGTTTCTTTTGTTATTATTTAACGCTGGAAAAGAATGTCTAAGTTGAGATATGAGAATTTATAATAAAGTAGTCGGGGTGTCCCCGAGCAGAAGAGTATGGAAATTATATTAGGCTGCTCGAGGACTACCCGGACTTTTATATGAGAATTTATAATAAAGTAGTCGGGGTGTAGCGCAGTTGGTAGCGCGCCTGCCTTGGGAGCAGGATGCCGCTGGTTCGAGCCCAGTCACCCCGACCATAAATATGGCTTTGAAGATAATTTTTATTTGCGCCTGTAGCTCAGTTGGATAGAGCAGCAGCCTTCTAAGCTGTTTGTCAGGGGTTCGATTCCCTTCAGGCGCACCAGTTAGCGAATAAAGTGTGGCATATAGCAA
>CAILUR010000202.1 GCA_903837445.1 uncultured bacterium
GAGTGACTGCGAAATTGCTTCCTTGAATGTTACTCTGGACATCTTATATCCAACGGTATTAACATTGGATATATTGTTGCCGATTACATTCATCCATGTTGAATGGTTCTTAAGACCCGAAACTGCTGAAAAGAGTGATCCCATCATGATACTTGTACCTCCGTTTTTTTTTGTTAACCGTCGCATTCAGCGCCGGTCCGAAGGCCTCTTCACTTATTCAGTGAAGTCCGGCCCTAATACCTTACCTTTCTGTTTCTCAGGCAAATACCGCGCTGTCAATATTTGTGAAAACATTTTCCTTCATCGCGCTGTTATCCATAGCGGTGATAACGGTTTTGTTTTTCACACTTACTATCAGCGAAAAATTGTCAAAAATCATCAGTGTTTCTTTTCCGCCCTTTTGCTCAGCTTTTGATACTGCGCCTTCAAGCCTGTTCATAAGGTCCGGCGTCATTGAAATGTTGCGCGAGAGAAGCCTTTTTTCCGCGTGCGAAGAAAACTTAATACCAGTGTCTGTTCCGGCTACTTTATCCTGAAGCACTTGCTTAAAAGTAGGTGCCCCAGTATTTACTGTATTTATCTTCTGCTGGAGCTTTTGCGCTTCTTGTAATTGCGAAAGTTTCTGTAGCTGTGCATTTACATTATTTACCATAGGGCCACCTCCTTTTTTAAGCTTTTATTTCTGTTACTGTTTCCAATCCGTATTCGTTTCCGTTTACCATCAATTTCGGCTGTCCATCCACGAACTTAACAGTGTCCACAGTTCCAGTAACCGTTACTCCGTTGTTGTCAATAGTAACATTTTTACCAATTATTGCCGCAGCCTGTGAAGTGTTCTGCATAAGCAATAACGAAACCATATTCTTGTTCAAAGCATCTATACTCGTGCCAAAGGTTGAATTAAGATTCGTAAGCTGTTCTACTGTCGAATACTGCGCCATAGTGCTAGAAAAATTATCGTCAGTCATCGGGTTTAGTGGATCCTGATACTTCAACTTTGTTACAAGCATTTGTAAAAAAGCATCTTTTCCAAGAACTGATTTCGGATTGTTTACCATATTCGAAACCGTGCTTGATGTTGCTGCCGTACTTGTTGCGCTTGTTACACTCATCTTTTTGCCTCCTTTTTTTTAGATTTTAAGCAAGATAATTCAGGTAGCCGTCCTTATTTACATAATCACCTGTTGTTTCTGTAATTTGTGCCGTGTTTCCTCTAAAGCTTCCGCCTTCCCATTCTCTAAAAGCCTGCTTAGGAGCATCTTGAAGGCCACTGCCTATATTTTGACTTATCATACTGACTTCAACGCTATCAAGTTTTATTCCCATATTTCCAAGAGTGTTTTTAAGGTCTACTATGTTAGCTTTTAAAATATCTTTTACTTCCACAGTAGATGCCTGTATTGTGGCTGAAATTAATTTGTCTTTTTGTTCAATTTTTATAATTACAGGGCCAAGATTTTCAGGTCTTAAAATCATTTTTACTTCCGTTTTATTTAAATAAGTTATATTATTGCCTATTCCGTCTACCACCTGATTTAAGACCACTTCCTCTTTAACTGTCTTTGCCAAATTTGCCGCATTGATTACCGCACTCCCCATTGCTGTAAAAGAATCTTTCAAAGCCTGAGTAAAACCAGTGGTCATTATTACATTTTTTGCCACCCAATCAGCTCCATCAATAAGTTTGTTTTCAAGGGAGCTCTTTAATTGTCCCGCTCCTGAGAAAACCGTTTTTGTTGTCAAAGTAGTGAACTTATCACTCTCGGGATTTAAGGTTTCTATATTATATAATGCTTCCGGAGTGGTTAGAGCTATGTTTTGTTTTAAAGTAGGATTAATAACTTTTGCCGTTGCTAACACCTGAGTATCTTTTTGAGGAATTATAGTTTCTTTAGCAGGGGTTTCAACTAAAACCGCCTGTGTGTTGTTTTCTACATTATTTACAGGAAGAGATTTTGTCATTTCCAGGGTATTTGCTACTGCTGTTTTATTTTCAAGTATTGTCTGTGGAATTGTGATAGGCGTTGTTGGAATTTCAACCCCACCAACAACCGATGATATTTTAACGAATTGTGTGGTCTTAGCTGTTTCTATAGTTCCGTTAAGCTCTGTAAGCAAAGAGTTTATTTTATTTATGAGAGCAAACACTTCTTCATTTTTGCCAGGCACAGCCGAATATTTCATACCAGTTCCAGCATCTTTAATATCCACATTTATTTTATCTATTCCAGAATCTTTTACATTTACTTTAACTACTGGAGTACCTGTGTTTCCATTTTGAGAAACAATGGCAGGTGGTAATCCAGCGATTGAAAGTCTTTGAGTTGAAACAGCAACCTCAGCAAGCAGCGTTTGGTTTTTTTCTAAAATTACAGGGTCAGCATTTTTTACGGTTACAGTTGCCACATCCGCACTTGTCGTGATTTTACCAGTTTCTATTTTTTCAACATTTCCTGCCACAAGCGAAACATTTTTATTTATGTTTTCAGCATTAGCGTTTACTACACTTCCCTGTGCTAATTTTTCCGGTTGCGCAATTCCTACAACAAGGTTTTTAACC
>CAILUR010000203.1 GCA_903837445.1 uncultured bacterium
AAAAAAATATATGCAAATAACGCTGCTGGTTTGAAATATGCTGTAAAAAGGCACCTTTCGTTTTTTAACACTCATGTATTTTTTGCTTCCGCTGTTTTAGGAGTAATGATAAAAATGGAAGAAAATCTGGATGATTCTAATCCAGATAAAAAAAATGAAGAAATAGAAACTATGAAATTAGGCATTATGGGGCCCTTGGCGGCTATAGGAGACAATTTGTTTTGGTCTGGGATAAGACCTTTTGCCCTTATGATTGGGGCGGGGTCCATATATCTTGGCGGAACAGGACCAAAGGCCTTTTTATGGGCGGTGTTTATGTCACTGATGCTTTACAATGTGCCACGAGTGAGTATAAAATATTATCTGCTTTTTAAAGCGTATTATGACCACGAACGCCTTCTCGGGTTTGTGCAAAAAATAAAATTTCAAGAAATAATGAAAAGTATTAAATTAATGGGGACGATTTTTGTAGCTGGGATTATGGCGGGGTATTTGGAGAAAAAAAATATTGATTTTTTTAAGCCAGATTGGCTGGAAGATTTGGTCTTTTTAGGGGTATTTGTTCTATCTCGGATGTTTTTAAAACGCAAGACCTCAATTACGCATATATTTATCGCACTTATTGTATTTTCTATTATCATTTCATATATGATTAATTAGGAGGAACAATGAAATATAATAAAAAGGTAAAGATAATAAATAAAAAAGGATTTCATTTGCGAGCGGCGACAGTCTTTGTAAAAGAAGCTGAAAAGTTTCGCTCAGTTATAAAAGTAAAACTTGCAGACATTGAGGCAGATGGGAAAAGCACATTGGGAGTGCTCACTTTAGGAGCATTTTTAGATGAGGAAATTGAAATAATAGCGGAAGGCGTGGACGCAAAAGAAGCGGTGGGGGCACTCGTGAAATGCGTACAAAATAGATTTGGGGAGGCGGACTAATGTTTAAGGGGATACCGGCATCGCCGGGAGTGGTCATAGGGGAAGCTTTTATTATTAATCATAAAATAGGGGAAATTGAAAAACAGGAACTTCCGAGCGCTAAAATAAATGAAGAAATTATGCTTCTTAGGGAAGCTGTAGAAAAAACTAAAATGGAAATTTTTGCCATTAGAGAAAAAGTTATTTTTGAGATAGGCAATGCCGAAGCAGATATTTTTAACGCATATATTTTTTTACTTGAAGACCCACTGTTTGTAGGAAAAGCCGAAGAAATAGTAAAAAAAGAAAAAGTAAACAGCGCATATGCGCTTAGTGTCATAGCTGCACAATATGCGGAAATTTATAACAGAATTTCTGACAGTTATTTGAAGGAACGCGGAAGGGATATAGCTGGACTCGTTGATAAAATTCTGCGCAATTTGTCTGCTAATATGGATTCTAAGGAGCAGGCTGGACAAAACGAAAAATATATAATAATTTCACACGACTTGTCTCCGGCAGACACTGCAGACCTTGATAAAAAAAAGGTTATGGGCTTTGTGACTGAAGTTGGGGGGGCAACCTCGCATACTGCTATTGTGGCGAGGTCTCTTGAAATCCCAGCGGTAGTGGGGGTCAGAGATATTACCGATAATGTGAAGTCCGGCGATATTATTATTGTAGATGGAGAAAAAGGAATTGTGGTGGTAAATCCTAATCCGAAAGTTATGCTGGCATACAAAGAAGAACGCCGGCAATATCTTATTAAAATGAGAATGTTGAAAAGGTTGAAAAGCTTAGATGCAGTAACACTGGATAAACATAAAGTAGTCCTCAACGCAAATATTGAATTCCCTGAGGAAGTGGGGATAGTCAATGAACACAATGTGGAAGGGGTGGGACTTTTTAGGACTGAATTTATATATTTAAACAGAATGAACCTTCCTTCGGAGGAGGAACAGTTTGCGGCATATAAAACCGTTGCAGAAAAAATGAACCCTAAGCCGGCTACTATCAGGACTTTGGATATAGGTGGTGATAAATTTCTGCCTTACTTTAAAATCCCCACTGAACAGAATCCATTTTTGGGGCTTAGGTCGATAAGGTTGTCACTTACAAATATGAATATCTTTAAACTGCAGTTAAGAGCAATTCTCCGCGCTTCGGCTTACGGAAACCTAAGAATAATGTTTCCTATGATTACTATTGCTGAAGAAATTGACGAAGCTAAAAAGATACTTGAAGAGGTAAAGGCAGAACTGAGGTCAAAAAAGGTGCCTTTTGATGAGGAAATAAAAATAGGTATAATGATAGAAGTGCCATCCGCGGCAATCATGTCTGATGATATGTCTAAAAAAGTAGATTTTATGTCTATAGGAAGTAATGATTTGGTGCAATATACTCTGGCAGTTGACAGGACAAACGAAGCCGTCTCTTCCATTTACGACCCGCTTAATCCAGCGGTATTAAGGCTTATAAAAATGGTAGTGGAGAGTGCTCATAGAAATGGAATCCCAGTGTCTGTCTGTGGGGAAATGGCGGGAGAAGCGCACGCTGCTTTTATTCTCATAGGTATGGGAGTAGATGAATTGTCCATGTCGGCAGTATCGGTATTAAATGTAAAAAGAGTAATCAGGGCAATTAATTTCAAGGATGCTTTGACGGTTGCGGAACACTGCTTAAAACTTAACAGGGCTTCAGAAATCAAAGCGTTTGTCTTAGGTCAGTTAAATGATGTAATGTATGTAAAAAAATGATAATAAAAGTAAAAAAAATTATTTTTTTAAGTTAAAAAACTAAGCTGAGGAGAACAGATATGTCAAAGAAGATAAGAAAAGCAGTTATTCCAGTGGCAGGCTTGGGAACCAGATTTCTACCATATACTAAAGCAATCCCAAAAGAAATGCTTCCCATCATAGATGTTCCCAGTATTCATATTATTATAGAAGAAGCTTTGGCGGCAGGCATAGATAGTGTCTTGTTTGTCACCACAAGGGAAAAACATTCGCTTCAGGATTATTTCGATAAGCATCATCAGCTTGAAAATATTATTGAAAAAGAGGATAAAAAAGAATTGCGCGAGCAACTTGATCGGATACCTCATAATTTCAAAATATATTCAGTGAGACAAATAGAAGCCCGTGGACTTGGAGATGCTATTTATCACGCAAAGGACTATATTAATCCGGATGAACATTTCGCAGTTTTTCTTCCAGATGATCTTATTATTTCAAAAGTACCAGTAATGAAACAAATGGTAAAAGTATATGATGAATTTAAAAGAACAGTGGTGGCGGTAGAACGCGTGCCAAAAAACAAAGTCTCTTCTTATGGGATAATAAAAGCAAAAAAAATAAGGGAAAGAATTTATGCTGCGGAAGATATGCAGGAAAAACCTCCACTTAAGGAAGCGTTCTCAAACCTTGGCATAGTCGGAAGATATATCCTTCCCGGCACGATTTTTGAAAATATAGCAAAAACTAAACCAGGAGTAAAAGGCGAAATCCAGATAACGGATGCGATAAAAATGCTTACTCCAGGAGTCATAGGGTATGAGTTTGAAGGCCTACGCTGTGATACTGGAAATAAATTTGGTTACATACAGACGGTCCTGCGCTATGCGGCTATGGATAAAAACATGAAAGGCGATTTGAAAAAAGAAGTAAAAAAACTATTCAACTTGTAAAAAAGCGGGGAAAAAATGTTTAAAATACTGGCTAATTTATTTAAAGCTTTAAATTCCAATTCGAAACCGGAAGAGATTATGCTTGGCGCGGTTATGGGAATGTTTTGCGGTCTGGTAATGCTCACTCCGTTTAATTTTATTTTTTTTACGCTGCTAATGTTTTTGCTTAATGCGAACTCGGGGATTTATGCTATGTACGCTTTACTCTTTAAACTTATAGCGTTGTTCATAGATCCGGTAGGAGATACGGTGGGATATTTTGTGTTGACACAAGATTTTTTAAATCCGCTGTTTACTCAAATGGCGCGGCTTCCGATAATTCCTTTCACAGGGTTTAACAACACTGTCATAATGGGAAACTTTATTATAGGAATTGTGCTTGTGCTACCGGTATGGCTCACCGCTGGGAAGCTTGTAAACTTTTATAGGGATAAATTGCAGAAAAAAGTGGAAAAATTAAAAATAGTTCAGTTAATGAAAGTGACAGATATTACTGGAAAAATCACCGATATAGGTAAAAGGTGAACTTATGATAAAACTTAAAAATTTGATAATAGTTGTTGTGGTAGGCGTTCTGTTGGTGGGGTTTAATATGCTGTTGATAAATCCGCTTGTGAAGGGCTGGCTTGTCACTGGTGGGGAAAAAATATTTAAAACAAAAGTAAACATAAGTAAAGTCAAAGTGGACCTTATGAAATCGAGCATATATATAGGTGGGCTGACAGTAGGTGATTCAAAAAATGCGTTTAAAAATCTTTTTGAAGTAGCGGAGATAAATCTGGATTTCAGGTTATTGCCAGTCTTTAAAAAGAAGCTTATTGTGGATGAAGTGGCTATAAATGGACTTGTGCTGGGAGGCGAGAGAAAGACCTCTGGACTATTGAGCAAGGCAAAAATAGCGCGGCTTGAAAAAAATGAAAAACAAGGAAAAAAAGGTCCTGTAGATAATTTTATGGAAGCTGTGAAGACAAAAGCAGCTACTGAAATTTCAAAAATGCCTGTGACTAAAATAGGAAGTATTGCTGAAGACTTAAAAAAGGCTGATTATAAAAAGTATATGAATCCGGAAAATCTTTCTGTCTATAAAAAAATAAAAGAAGTAAAAACTTCGGTAGACCAGAAAAAAGACACACTTCAAAAAGATATAGAAGCACTGAAAATACAGGAACGGGCTGCAGAAATACAAAAAAAGGCTACTGGGTTAAAAGGTATTAAAGTGGCTTCTGTGGCAGACATTCCAGCGGCGCAAAGAGCCATACAAGAGGCGGCTTCTGTAAAGGCAGACATAGAGAACTTAAACAATGACATTCAAAAAGCAAAAAAAGATGCTGAAAGTTTTTACGCATATTCCACGGGGGCATTTTCTGAAATACAAAAAGCGAAGGATGCGGATGTAAATACCATACTGGAAAAGTGCAATATAAAAGCGCTTAATGCGGAAAATCTTGAAAAAGCGTTGATAGGACCGGTCTGGCTTGACAGGCTCACGGGCGTTATGAATTTTATGAAGTTGGTGGAGCGCTATATGCCGCCTAAAAACAAGAAAACTCTTGCCATTAAAAGGCTTCACGGAAGAGATATAATTTTTATTGCCGACCCACAGCCAGGGTTTTGGATTAAAAGCATATCGTTTTCTTCAAAAGCACCACAACCAGACACCTATGCAGTTACGGGAAAAATATCGGATATTACCACAGAGCAGGCCATTACGAGGAAACCAACTCTGCTTGAACTGTATGTTAAAAATGGTGGACAAAGCGCCACGATAAAAGGAAAACTGGACCACATAAATGAGACAAATGATGAATTAAGTTTTAAAATAAATGGGCTTCCAGGGAAGTTATTCTCTTTAGATAAAGTGGAATATGGGAATATAAAATTGGAAAAATCAGCAGTAAACATTGATGCAGCTATATTGAATACGGCCTCGGAAATGACAATACAGGGGGCATTGGGCATATATGGAATAGTTTTTTCCGCAGCGGATAAGGAAGACATAGTGTATCAGGCGGTGTCCACTATAGATGCCATAAACTTAAAAGTGTCTGCCAAGCAAGAAGACGGTGGATTTGATATGAGCGTTTCTTCTGATATTTTAGAGAGGCTTAAAAAGAATTTAGCAAAACTTTATGGTAAAAAACTTGAAGAAATAAAGGCCAAAGTTAACAAAGAAATAGAAGCGAAAGTAAACGGAGAACTTGAAAACCTGAAAAAGGAACTTGTAGACAAGGCAAATAATGTAAAAAAACAGTTGTCCGCTGATACCTCAAAATATAATGTGGCAAACAAAGAACTTGAGGGTGGGCTTGCGGGGATAAATAAAGAGATACAAAAAGCTCAAAACAAAGGCGCTTCGGAAGTTTTTAAAGGACTAAAAGGGCTTTTTAAATAAAAATAATTAAAATAATATAAGGCCGCGGGTTTTTTACCACGGCCTGTTTTTTTTCAAAAGAATGCGAGGTTTGCTTTATTTAAATGCGAAACATGCTTATAAATCAGTAAAAAAATACATTGACAAAATCCGCTTAAAGCATAAAATTATATGGTAAGAATAAATATTTCTTATGAGTGACACCACATGTTTTTCAAAAATAATAATGAGGCAAAAATGACATACCTAATTGATATAGACAACGCTAAAACTACCGCTATGTTAAAAGGCATATTAAAACATGAAGGGCTTGATGAAGCGCTTGCAAATATATTTTTTAAAAATATAGAATGCTCTGAAGCCTTAGATGGGACACCTGTCTCGAAAATCCTTATAAGGCTTGAAAAAACAGTCCCGGCCTCCCTGCTTTTAGAGTTTAAAAAGGTGATTGAAGCAGATACTTGTGGGAAAGTGAAAATGGCCCTGGAGTTTTCAGAACATATAAACACTAAAGAAATGGTCTTTAAATATTGGGAATTGTTTGTAGAAGATGCTTTGGATTCTAAACTTTGGCTCGAAAATACAATACCACGGATTGAAAAAAATATAATTTATATTGATTTTAAAGATAAGTTATCTTTTGATTCAATGACTGAACCTAAAGTGCTGGCAGAGGTGGGGGATGCTGTATTTAAATTCTTTAAAATAAATTATGGAATTTCAACTGGAGTTCTTCTTGAAACAGATAATATAAAAAGGGAAGCCTTGTCCAAGGAAATAATTTTGCCTGGTTTAAATAGCGCTCCTAAAAGCGCAATTATGAAAGACACCCCCATTGAAGGGGAAACGGTCTTTATAGAAAATGTAACGCGAAAAGGCAAATATGTCATTGAGGGCAGGTTGTTTTTGCCGGAAGAATATCTCGTGGAAAAAACTTCAAAAGAAAAGGGCAACAAATTTTTGATTTTGAATCTGTATATTACGGATGAAGCGGATACGATAAAATGTCACGCGTATGTAAAACCAGATGATCCAGTGATAAAGGCCGTAAAAAAAATGAGCCACGCGAGAGTTAGTATTGAAGCGGATGAAGATTCGTATGAAGGTGGGGAAATAACTGGTAAAATCAAGCAGATTCATGCCGTGGTAAAAGAAGAAAAAATAGACACGGAAATACAAAAACGGATAGAATTTCACGCACATACAAAAATGAGTGCTATGGACTCTGTTTTGGGAACAGAGGAGTATATAAAAATGGCAAAGAAGTGGGGACATAAGGCTGTGGCCATTACTGATCACGGAGTGGTGCATTCTTTTCCCTTAGCATTTAATGCGGCACAAGCAAATGAAAAAACAAATGAGCCAGGCATAAAATTGATACTTGGTATGGAAGGGTATCTGGTGGAAAGCATCAAACGGACGAGCAAATTAAAGGTCGAGGGAGATGAGGAAGAAATAGAAAGAGATGACGAACGACACGAAGAAAGATTTCATATAATTATCCTTGTTAAAAATAAAATAGGCCTGAAAAATCTATATAAGCTTGTGTCCATGTCTCATTTGGATTATTTTTATAAGAAACCACGAATTCCTCGGGCTGAGCTATTAAAGCACAGGGAAGGGCTTATTATTGGCGGCGCTTGTAATATGGGAGAAATATATCAAGCGATTTTGAAAAATAAATCGTGGGAGCAGCTTGAAGAAATAGTGGGCTTTTATGATTATCTTGAAATACAGCCAAGAGAAAATAATAAGTTTTTGGTGAGAACTGGCGAGCTTCCTTCTATGGAAGAAGTCTTGAATATAAATGAAAAGATATATGAACTGGGAAAACAATTAGGAAAACCTGTACTTGCCACTGGGGATGTACATTTTTTGAGGAAGACAGACAGAGTTTACAGGGAAATTCTAATGTCATCATATGGTTTTGATGATATAGGAGAAGGCGAAGCAGGGACAGCTGATTTATCTTTTAAAACTACGAATGAAATGCTTGAAGAGTTTGCCTATCTCGGAAAAGAAAGAGCGTACGAAGTAGTGGTAACAAACTGTGAAAAAATAAATGCTCTTATTGAAGAAGGGATAAGACCGGTTCCGGAGAAACTGCAGGCGCCACATTTAGAAAACTCAGAAAAAGAAATAACTCAATTCACCTGGGATAAAGCTAAAAAAATGTATGGCAACACAATTCATAAACTTATTGAAGAAAGAATTGAAAGCGAACTGCATCTTATAAATGATTTTGGGTATTCTGTTTTGTATCTTTTAGCTAAAAAAATGGTAGAGCAGTCAAAGAAAGACGGCTATATTGTGGGATCGCGCGGTTCTGTGGGTTCATCTTTAGTGGCATATCTTACAGGCATTTCGGAAGTGAATCCTTTGCCAGCGTATTACAGGTGTAAAAATGAAAAGTGCCGGTATTTAGAATTTATTGATACTGAGTTAGCAGGAATTGATATGCAAAATAAAAAATGTCCCGATTGTGGCGAGAATATGTTAAAAGAAGGGTTTAATATTCCGTTTGAAACCTTTTTGGATGTCGGGGGAAAAAAAGTTCCTGATATTGATTTGAATTTTTCTGGGGACTATCAGGCGCGGATTCATAAGTTTGTATATGACCTTTTTGGGAACGAAAAAGTTTTTCGCGCTGGTACTATATCGGGAATAATGCAAAAAGCAGCGAAGAAAGATTTGCTGGTGAAATATTTTGAGAAAATGCGCAAGACCCCTAAAAAAGCTGAAATTGAAAGGTTGGTGTTGGGGTGTCTGGATGTAAAACGGTCTACTGGACAACATCCTGGAGGGTTGATTCTTGTTCCTAAGGAAAAGGATATTTATGATTTTACTCCGATTCAAATGTCTCCAAATAGGGATGCCATAACTACGCATTTTGATTTTCATCATATTCATAATACCCTTGTTAAAATAGATGCGCTGGGGCACGATATTCCTACTTCTATAAAAAAAATATGTCCTGCTATTGGTTTGAAAGTGGAAGATATTCCATTGGATGATAAAGAAACAATGAAAATTTTTAGTGATATCAGCACCCTGGGAGTAGATGCCAAAAACTATGATTTTCCAGTCGGGACAGTAGGGATTCCTGAGTTTGGTACAACTTTTACGAGAAGCATGCTGGCAAAAACAAAGCCTAAAACAATGAGTGAACTGGTATATATAATGGGGTTGTCTCATGGTGAAAATGTATGGACTGGCAATGCAGAGGAGTTGATTACTAAAAAAACAGCTACTTTGAGCGAAGTCATAGCAGTCCGCGATGATATTATGAATTTTTTACGGCATAAAGGAATGGAAAAAACAAAGGCCTTCGGTATTATGGAACATGTAAGAAAAGGGGAGGGTTTGACTCCTGAAGAAGAAAAAATTATGCGCTCATGTGAAGTGCCAGACTGGTATATTGAGTCCTGTAAAAAAATAAAATATATGTTTCCAAAGGCACATGCTGTGGCTTACACTATGATGTCTTTGCGGCTCGCTTATGTAAAGGTGCATCACGCGCCATATTTTTATGCAGATTATTTTGACCGAAAACTGAAAATATTTGATTATGATTTTTCTTTTTTGACTATTAAAGAGTTAAAAGCAAAAATGAGAGAACTTTTTTACAAGAAGGACAGGACGAAAAAAGAAGAGGACCAAGTAGATGTGCTTGAAGTAATAATGGAAATGAAGGAACGCGGGATTCAACTGCTTAATGTGGATATTTACGAGTCGGATTCTTTACTGTTCACAGTGAAGGGAAATATTTTGCGTATGCCTCTGGCAATAGTTCCTTTGCTTGGAGAAAAAGTAGCTTCTAATTTTTTAAAAGAGAGAGCAAAAGGTCCTTTTAAATCTATGGAAGAAATGGTAAAACGCACTAAAATAAATAAGACTGTTTTGCAATTTTTTAAGAGCAATAAAATAGGGGATGACATACCTGACACTAATCAGACAATGTTGTTTTAGGTAAAGTGGAGTTGTGGCTATTAAATATTGAACAAATGAGTGGCTAAAGGGATGACAAAAGTTTCAAAAAAAATTATTTTTATAGTGTTTTTTTCAATCCTTCTTATAATTTCAAGCATCGTAATTTTCCTGCATTCTGAAATGCCTTATGCCGCATATTGTATATATCTGGCGTTAGCACCACTTTTATTGTATGCCTTGAAAGATGTAAAAATGGAAAAACAGGCCTTGAAATATTCAACCTTAATGCTAATTTCTGTAGTTTTTATTTCTTTGGGGCAGTATGTATATTCATATTTTCAGGAAAGTCTTATTATTTACGGTACCCTGCTGTTTGCTATCGCC
>CAILUR010000204.1 GCA_903837445.1 uncultured bacterium
AAAGATAACAAACAAATCAGACTGATGAAAGAGTTGCTGCAATATTAAGCCCAAATTATAACGAATTATTCCTAAGTTTGTGTTCTAAACTTGAAAAATGGTTTCCGATTCGGCAAATAGTTTTAACACTGTTTATACGGCTTATTACAGAAAGTCCTTTCTTTTTGTAAAATCGTATGTGCATGATGAACTGGTTGCAGAAGATATTGTCTCTGAATCGCTGATCAAACTCTGGGAACGGATGAAGCTCCAACCCATTGAGCATGTTCAATCCTACCTGTTCACCATCTTAAAGAACAGCTCGCTTGACCATCTGAAACATGAATCTGTAGAGCGAAAGGCTTTCAAGTCGTTGAATGAGCATCTGCTGCGCGAGCATGAGATCCGTATTTCGGTGCTGCAGGCCTGCGATCCAAATGAGATCTTTTCGATCGAAATTGAACGAATCATCAGGGAAACCCTTGACACCCTTCCAGAAAAAAGCCGGAATATTTTTATGATGAGCCGTTTTGAGAATAAATCGAACAAGGAGATTGCCGAAATTTTCAATATCTCGGTAAAAGGGGTCGACTACCATATTGCATTAGCGCTAAAGACGTTAAGAATCTCCTTAAAAGACTATCTCCCGTTTTTTGCCTTTTTATTTGTCAGGTAAGGAAACTGAGCGGATAAGAGGGAGGGAAAGAGAGACTGAGTGTCAAATTGTCTAGTTGTCTGATAAAATCCACTTTGTCACTGTAATCTTTTCATTAACGACCTATTATGCAGATGCCGAAGCTGTAATAAAAGTCTTTTTACTGCTGAGTTACGCAAAGAAGACGCAATCAGCTAGCTCTGGCGGACGCAGAGTTATCACTTTGTAATTTAACGCTTTGCGGTTCTCTGCAGTTTTTCTTAGCGTTTCTCTGCGGTTAAATTTCCCCCTTTTAATACAACCAGACACCATTGTTTCTCAGTATAAGCCTTAAACTATTCCCAGCCTTCCGCAGGTCACCTCCATTCCTAACTTAAAATATTTAAAAATAAATCCCTTCTCTCCTAGTGATCCAATCCTTTGAATCGTTTTAATAACCGGAAGGGGAATTCAAGACATTCCCACTCCCAAAACCAAAATACTTTATGAACCAAAAAACATTATTACGTTACATTACAGGTGATGCTACCGATACTGAAAAGGCGGCCATGGTTCAGTGGCTTGATGCCAATCCTGCAAACATGCATGAGTTCCTCGCCTTTCGAAAATTATATGATATCACCCTTTGGCAGGAGGAGAACAAAGAAATACAACTAATCAACCCTTCGAAAAAAGAATTTAAAGTCAGAAAGCTGGTTATTGAAGCATTAAAAGTAGCGGCCATATTTATTGTTGCCTTGGTTGGTACCCGATATTTTCTGCCATCTGCAACCGAAAGTAAACCGGTTGCGATGCAAACCATTTATGTTCCGGCAGGACAACGTGCCGAACTGACCCTCGCTGACGGAACAAAAGTCTCGCTCAATGCCAAAACAACATTCACCTTTCCAACCCTTTTTTCTGCTAAAAGCCGGAATGTTACTCTTGATGGCGAAGGGTATTTTGCGGTGACAACCGATAAAAAGCACCCCTTTATCGTAAAGACTGAAAAATATGATGTAAAAGTCTGGGGAACGCAGTTTAATCTGATGGCTTATTCAGGAAAGCCAATATTTGAGACCTCACTCCTTGAAGGATCAGTTGAATTGCTTTATCCAGGGGGAGAGCAAGGGGTGATGATTGCCCCTAACGAACGGATTTATCTTAAAAATGACCGTTTGGTAAAAGCCCCCATTGTCAATTACAACCATTTTCTCTGGAAAGAGGGGCTGATCAGTTTTAATGACGAGTCGTTCGCTGAGATGGTCACAAAGCTGGAGCTTTACTTCGATCTGAGGATCAATATGAATAACAACAGGATATTAAA
>CAILUR010000205.1 GCA_903837445.1 uncultured bacterium
AGACATTATGTTTGAAGTCAGTCCCATCATTTTCATTGGAATAAAGGATAATAGCACCGCCACTGGCATAAGCAGAATTGGCACAAAAGCTGAGGGAATATGCTCCAGAAAAATTAAAATTATAAGAGCGACTACTGCCATTTCTTCTAAAAGTTTTTTTCTCAAGGTCTCCACGGCTTTGCTAATAAGTTCTGATCTGTCATAGACAGGCACCGCTTCCACTCCATCAGGTAATTTTATTTCTTGCATTTTTTTCTTTACCCCGGCTATCACATTGAAAGCATTTTCATTGTAGCGCATAACTACTATCCCGCCTGGTGCTTCTCCTATGCCATTAAAATCCGCCACCCCGCGCCTTATGTCTGGGCCTATCCCTATTTTTGCCACATCTTTTATTCTCACAGGAGTTCCATCTGTGTTGGTCTTTAAAACTGTTTCTTCAATATCTGTTTTATTTTTTATATATCCTCCGATATTGACCATATATTCCGCACCAGAAAATTCCAGTAATCTCGCCCCTGCGGCTTCATTTGATTTTCTTATGGCATCCACTACAGTTGTCAGAGGGAGCCCGTAAGCTATCAGGGCATTAGGGTCCACAATAACCTGATACTGTTTTTGAAACCCTCCTATAGAGGCTACTTCTGCCACTCCTTTTACCGATTGAAGGGCGTATTTTAAATGCCAATCCTGAAAAGCGCGTAGCTCTTCGGGAGAATTTTTTCCTGTCTTATCCACCAGCGCATATTGATATACCCACCCCACGCCTGTGGCATCAGGCCCGAGTTCTGTTTTTACGCCTTGCGGCAATTGCGCTTGTATTTTCGAAAGATATTCAAGTACCCGTGAACGCGCCCAATACACATCTGTCCCATCTTCAAATATTACATACACATAAGAAAAACCATAATCAGAAAAAGCACGCACATCTTTTACTTTGGGTGCGCCCAGCAGGGCTGACACTATGGGGTAAGTCACCTGATCTTCAATAATCTGCGGCGGTCTGTCCCAAGTGGAATAAATAATTACCTGCGTATCGCTCATATCCGGTATAGCATCCAAAGGTACTTTTGTAATAGACCATATGCTCCACGCAATAGCAAACACCGTAGAGAGAATAACAAAAAATCTATTTTTAGCAGACCATTCAATAATGCGATTTATCATATGCGCCCCTTTTTAATGTTTATGCCCGGACATATATCCCAGGGCCGCTTTAAGTTGGCTTTCAGAATCAATCATAAAATTTCCATTGACTACTATCTTTTCTCCTTCAGCCAGACCGAGAATCACAGTATAGTAATCTTCTATTTTTTCTCCGAGCACCACATAGCGTGGCTCAAAATATCCATCTTTTAAAGCCACAAAGACAATACTTTTATTTCCTGTATTCATTACTGCTTCTTCAGGTATGGAAAGAAATTGTCCGCGGGGCGATCTAATTTTAGCATCCACATACATTTCAGGTTTCAAACCCAGATCTATATTATCTACCGCGATTCTCACTCTGGCACTGCGTGTATCTGGATTTAGAGCTGGATCAATAGAAACCACTTTTCCTGGATATTTTTCATTTCCTGTAGAGGCCGAAGTGATATCAGCAGAAGCGCCTCTTTTAACATATTTCAAATCATCCTGATATACCTGCGCATATATCCACACCTTTGCATTATTTTCACTCACCAGCAGACTTTTATCCGGAGAGGTCTTTACTGCTATCTCGTCAATCTGCGCACGACTCAAACCCATAATTTTCATCCGTGTCTGCGCTGCCTCAAAATTATTTTTAGCATCTTTAATATCATCCTCACTGCCTTTTCTTTTTGCTTTATTATATGTCTTTGCCGCTATTATCAATTGCTCCTGTGCATAATAAAGTTCAGGGTCATTTGCCACCACTCCTGAAGCCGAAACCAGTGCGCCAAGTTCTCGCTTTGCGACAAGGTCAGTTCTCACATTTATCAACTGCTGTTTTTCAGGACTTATATTGACACTGACTCTTTCCATTTTTATATCTTTAGCTTCTTGTTTTTTATCCATTTCCATACCTGGCATTGCTTCGGTCTGCTGACTTTTAGGTTTTTCCATAGGCACAAGCTTCATTCCGCATATAGGACAGTCGCCCGGCTTATCGGAAATATAATCGGGATGCATGGGACAAGTGTACAATTGTTTTTCCCCTGCTTTTTTAGAACAAGATATATATACCCCTCCGGCAATTAAAACCACTATTAACATAAAAATAATTCCAAATTTGATTTTCATTTTAGTCTCTCCTTTTTTTCTAAAGCTTTATATTTTTAATTTTCCTCAGGTAGTTTTCCTGTCAGTTCTTCAAGCATTCTATAATGCATAAGATATTCTTCCATTTTTATATAATAATCTTTTTTCATTTCCAGTAGCATGCGCTCAGAATCCAACAACGCCATAAACTCAGTTTTTTTACTTTTATATGTGGCAGTCATTGATTTTACTGCGGCCTGCGTCTGAGGTATCAGCCTGCTTTTATAAAGGTCCATTGTCCGAAAATTCGCATTTATTATTTCAAAATGTTCTCTGGCTTCAAGCACTACCGCATTTTTGGCAGTTTCCACATCTTTTTCCGCTGCTTGCGCCATTGCCCACTTTTCGCCAATATCCGCCTGCTGATTATTTAAAAACCACACTGGCAGTTCCGCTTCAAACATTAAAGAATAATCATTTGTCCCAGGGGTCACCATTTTTTTATATGTAATTTTCAAATCTGGTATATAGTCCGCTACAGCCATATTGCGCATATTGTCCGACACATTTTTTGCTGAAGCTAAAGCTTTTACCATGGGCGCATTAGCTAGCGCCAGGGTTTTAACCTTTTCAAAATTATTTTTCAATTCAGGAATTATTGGTTCACTTATATCAAAAGCAGTAGCAGTCACTTCTATTGTCCTGCCCGTGACAGCGCCTATCTTTTCAAGACTTATTTCTCTCATTCTTTTTAAGGCCTGCAAGTCATTTTGAAGCATTTGATTTTCCAAATCTGCTTTTAGTACATCTTGTTGTTCCACGGTGCCGCTATTGTATTTTGCAAAAGCAATGTCCGACAATTGTTTTACTATGGAGACAGCTTCTTCCGTAATGGCTATCAGCCTGTTAGTTTTATATAAATCATAATAGGCTTTTCTCGCTTCCGCCACGACTTCCTTTTTTTTAGCTTCTGCCATAAATTGCGCATACTCAGAGCGTGAAAGGGCGGCGCCGACTTTCCATATATATTTAAACGGCCAAGGAATGACTTGGGCGACGCTTATGTTTTTTCCTGTCTCACCTGTCAAAGCCACTCCCGCATCATTAATTCCCATATATTCTATTCCTACCATAGGATTTGGAAGCCAGAAATCTTTATGTGAAGCTGAGTCAGCCGCAGCCGCCATTTTCATAACAGCGCCAAGCTCAGGATTATTAGCTACTGCCGCAGTTACCACGCTTTCTTCCGTTAAGACAGTGACTTCAGCGCTATAAAGCAAGGAAGTAAAACTCACCGCGACTAAAATAGCCAGCAGTATTTTTCTCATTTTATTTCACACCGTGCTTAATAAGTTCCAGCAGTTGTGGCCAATAGATAATCCCCAAAATAGTAATAGTAATAATATAGGCAATCCCCAGCCCTATGCCAGCCCAGGCAAGGCCCTTGCCATTTTTTCCTTCTCTTTGTATTTCATTAAGTGCCATATAGCCTGCTGTTATGGCGAGTATGGCTTTTTCAATTCCTAACAGATTTAAAAAACATACCAGTCCCGCCACCAAAGCGAAAATTGCTAACCTGCTTTTAGTTTCCATTTTTACACCCTCCATATATACATTTTTTGCGACCGCCTGCATTACAACAGCCGCACATTTCTATCCCACACTGATTACAAAATATAGCAAAATTAGCCGGTGAAAAAACGCTCCCAGCAAAAGCCTTAACAACCAGTTTTCCCGCCACTTCTTTTGATATATTTCTGTTTTCAGCATAGAGCGCCGTAGTAGATACAAAAAATATTGAAATACACACTATTAGCAAAGACATAAAAGCCGGCACCGCAATCCAAAAAGGAGATGCCGCTTTGCTTGTATCTTTATTCACATTTTCAATATTTATTTTAAGTCTGCTTTCAAAATATGGTGACACTTCTACTTCCTTCACTTTCAACAACAAGTCCTGTAATGCTTTGTCTTCCATTTTAAGCCTCCTTGCTTTCTTAATTATATAAACGCACAAAGTTATAAAAACTTGCGGTTTATTTTGGATTATTTTTAAGTGCTGAAGTTTAACTTTACTTAAGCTTTTGTTTTAAGGCCTGTTTTGCTCTAAAAAGAAGTGTTTCCACAGCGCTTTTGGATATACCGAGCACTTCGGCTATTTCTTCATAGGTTTTTTCTTCATATATGCGCATAGAAATGGCAGCGCTTTGTCTTGGGTGGAGTGAGGCAAGGGCTCCCCTTATTTGAGCTTCCTGTTCCAGAGCTATTATTAAAGCATCTTGTTGTTTGCTTTTATCTACAAGTTCTATTTGCGGACTGGTTTCTGTTTTTTCAATTATCGCATCAAGGCTTAAACTTTTACTCTCTACCGACCGACTTTTTTTCCTAAAGTAATCCATACAAGCGTTATATGCTATTTTATACAAAAAGGTGGAAAATTTTGAAGTGACTGAATAGTTTTTTGCCGCGCGATAGACCTTTATGAAAACTTCCTGTGCAATATCTTCGGCCTGCGCCCTGTCAAAGGTAAGCCTGTATATAAAATTCACTAATGGTTTTGTATACTTCTCCGCCAGAAGTTCAAAAGCTTTTACATCCCCGCTCTTAAAAGCAAGCATTAGTTTTGCATCAGCATCCATATTTACCATAATTTATTATACCTCATATAATAAAAAAAAGGACCGCGTTTTTCACACGGTCCTTTTTTATTAGTGGGTGGCAGGTGAGGGGGATTAAGGGGTTAAAGGGAGGATAAAATACCTGCCACCCAGGTCCTTTTTAACACTTATTATTTAATATATTTATCTGGAGTAGTGGTAAAAGGCACCACGCACATTCTGCAACAAAGGTAATACTTTTTTCCTTTATATTCATATACTGCATACGCATCTTTCTTTTTAAACTTTGTGCCCATTACAGGACAAATTACTTGTTCCTGTAAATTGCCTTCTGCTTTTGACAGTACTACAGCTGGATTTACCTTAGCATTAACATCCTGTTTGGCGACGCACATTTTCGCACATCCTGCTGCACTTCCCTGTATTTCTTTTATTACCGTTGTATCTTTGCCTTCTACCGTTATGATAACGCCTGTCTTCGTATTTTCCACTTTAAAACTTGCGCCTTCTACCATAAGCGGACACTTTCCCTGACATTTCATTACCATACCACCCATTTTAGGACAACTTTTCATTCCCTGTCCTGCAAAGCCAGCCACCGCAAAAATAAGCATTGCACCTACAAGCAAACCTAATACTTTTTTCATCCTTTCCCTCCTGTTGTTTATCACCAAACTGGTAATCTATTTATATCATTAAATTTCAATTTGTCAAGTCCAAATAAATTTTATGCTTTTATCATTACCAGCATCATTTTAAATCTTTCTTCCCCCCGCAGTGCGTGAGGCACATTTCCCGGCATTATTATCAGCTGTCCTTCCGCAACAATACTCGGAACCCCTCCCACTATGACTGTTGCTTTGCCTTCCAAAATCTGCACCAGGGCATCAAAAGGCGCAGTATGTTCGCTTAAGCCCTGCCCTTTGTCAAAAGCAAATAAGGTCACAGTCCCAGCTGCTTTTTCCGATATGGTCTTTGACACTATGGAATCTTTCGCATATTCTACTGTTTCTTTGAGATTATAAATTGTGCTCATATGGACACTCCTTTTTTAAAGTCTTTTTTCGCCTGTAAGTTTTTGTAGTTCTGTTATGTCCTGAGTGACTTCTAGACACCCCAGATATTTTCCTTCCGCATCTCTTACAGGAAAATAATTTATATACACTATTTTTCCTTTGAAATTTATCCAAAACGCCGCATCTTCTTTACTACCTGTCTTAAACCCAGTAAGGATAGCGTTTACCTTATCCAAGCTCTGTGGCGGGTGGCAGTTTTGTACTTTACGGCCAAGGTCCATTTTTGTTCTTGGAAATAACCTGCCTGCCTTTGGTGTATTAAAAAATTTAACTGTGTCCTGTGCATCTACAAAAGAGACATCCAGCGGCAGTGCATCCATTAGTGCTTCTATTGTTTCTAAAGAAAGTTCTTTTAGATTCATAATAGTTCTCCTTTTTTTAATTTTTTAACTCTCGAAATATCCTAAATTGTCACATTCTTCTTTTATATCTTTCCATTCTTCCTCTGTGATTACATCCATAGCCACTGCATACAACACATTTGTTTCCTTTTGAGTGTGTGCCCCAAACTTTTCCGTCAACACCAAAGCAAGCCCTGCGAGCACTTCCATATAATAAGCGAAGTCATTTTTTTTCATTTCTTCAGGGGTCAGCAGTTTAAGCAACTGTTTTTTTATACTTTTCATTTCCGTATGTTCCGCCCACATAATTACGGGTGGTTCTATTATTCCGTGTTTTTCAAGCACTGGAAAAAGCGTATTTTCCTGTCTGACATTATGATTCTCGGCTTCCATAAGTTTTACGGCAATTCTTTTTATAGCCGCCATTTCATCAGTGGCCGCTTCAAAACTACCCTTTGCCTTTGTCTGTCTTATAAGCACAATAAGGGTCTCCATATATTTAAGAATAACTTTATGTTCTTCCTGAAACCTGTGCACTGGATGTCCCTCAGCCACTATTAAATTAGGTTTATTTATCGCATCCTTAAATATTGATAAATGCACATCACACGCCGTCATAAGGTCGTCTCTGGTAAACCCTTCACGCACCAGTTCCCCTTCCGCCATTGCCAATATCAAAGGATTGGTTTTTTCAAGAATTTCCTTAAACTCCTGTTTGAGCCTTTCAGCTTCCACTGGCGAGTTTTCCTTCGCCTTGAGCGCTTTCATTATTATTTTTATCTTATCTTTGAGTATTGTAAACTCAGGCGTATTTATATCAGTTTTCATTTTTTGTCTCCGCTTTTGGGTTTATAGAAATATATATGCCACTCATCCTCGCCTTTTTTTACTGCGTAATTTGCCAACCCTTGCGTTTCTAGATAAGCCATTACTGGCGCTGGTTTAAACTTTTGAATCAGCAAAAACCCTTCGCCTTCAGAGATAGCGTTGGCTTTTTCTATAATGAATTGAAAAGGTTCGCCATCTATTTTTCTAGCATCCACTTCTGCAAAAGTTTTCATATTATCCAACCAACTTGGTTTCTCAGCCAAGGTTTCCTCAGCCGAAAATCTCCGTTTTAAAAAGCCATCCTGCAAAGCTGGAATATTTTTTTTTACATAATCTAAATACTCTGAACCCATACCTATGGCTTCATTTAGAGTATAAAGCATTTCATTTAAATATATTTTTCCAATCTCAGATGCTTTTTTTACTGTAGTTATTTTTGCCACTGTATTAAATAGCACTGGATTTTGAAGCCGTTTAAAATTTGAGGAGAGTCCGCTCAATACTTCTTTTAATTCCGGATATTGCGTGACAATGTCAAATATCGATGAGTCCTGTGTAATTATTGTTTTTTCAGCCATTATTTTTCTCCTTTTTTAGTGTATATCACCTTTCTTATGATATTCTACAAGATACCTCTAAAAAAGTCAAGTTTAATATTTTTGTGGTCCCGTTCATACCAGTTTTTCCCCGTATTCTCGCTTGCCTAAATTTTACTTAACTTTTTTCATTTTATATTTCAAAGTGAGTTTTATTTTATTTATTTTAGACATTTTTTTAATTTTTAGTTCCCGCCTGAGCGCATCCCCTATACTGCGTTTTGCTTCCAGATAGACCAGTTTGACTGGGCGTCTTTTTAAGTTTATATACTTGGCGCCCTTACCCGAATTATGTTTCTCCAATCTTTTCATATAATCATTACTTATTCCCGTATAAAAAGTTTTATCCTGACACAGTACTATATATACAGTCCATTTTTTCTTCATTCTTTCGCCAGTTTTATGCCTTCTTTGACAAGCGTTTCTGTGTTAAATCCAAATTTTTCCATAACTACTTCTCCAGCAGCAGAGGCGCCAAACCTGTCAATTCCCAGCACCACACCCTCACTTCCAGCAAACTCATACCAGCACATAGACGCCCCCGCCTCCATTGTCAGTCTCTTTTTTATTTGTGGCGGAAGCACAAAGTTTTTATACTCTCTATCCTGAGCTCTAAAAATTTCCATACTCGGCATAGAGACCACCCTTGTTTTTATTCCTTTCAAAGCGAGTTGTCCTGCCCCTGCCAAAGCTATTTGCACTTCCGAACCTGTAGCGATAATAATTATATCTGGAGTGCCTTCCACCTCTCGCAGAATATACGCTCCCCTTTGTGCCCCTTTGAAAATATTATTTTTTACAGTGTCCATAATAGGAAGGGCTTGTCGGGACAATATAAGGGCACACGGTTTTTTATTTACAATAGCCATATGCCAACAAGCAGCAGTTTCATTAGCATCTGCTGGCCTATACACAGTAAAACCTGGAATCGCTCTTAAAGCCGTGAGCTGTTCTATGGGCTGATGCGTGGGACCATCTTCCCCAAGCCCTATACTATCGTGAGTAAAAACAAAAATAGAATGCACCCCCATAATAGCCGCGAGCCGTATGGCAGGTCTCATATAATCTGAAAAGACTAAAAAGGTAGCGCAGTATGGAACAAAGCCACCGTGAAGTGCCAGCCCGTTTACCGCCGCTGCCATAGCGTGTTCCCTCACTCCAAAATGAATATTTCGATCACACTCTTTTTCAAAGCCCACGCATTCGAATCCATACAGGACTGTTTTGGTGGACCCTGCCAAATCTGCAGCCCCGCCTATAAACTGCGGGACTTGTTTTTCCACCGCATTCATTATTTTTCCAGAGGCCTCCCGTGTCGCCATGCCCTTTTCATTTACCGAGAAAACCGGTAAAGCCTTTTCAAACTCTTTTGGAATATCCGCAGTCATAAACTTTTCAAATACTCGCGCCTGTTCCGGATATTTTATTTTATATTTTTCAAAGAGTCTCTGCCAGTTAGCTTCTTCCTCTTGGCCTTTTTTTTCCAACATTTCAAACTCAGTGCTGACACTTTGCGGGACTTGAAACTTTTTATCTGGATCAAGTCCTATGTTTATTTTTGTCTCCCTCACGCCCTGTGCCCCGAGTGGTTCTCCGTGTGCTTGTGTAGTATCCTGCTTTGGACTACCAAACCCAATATGCGTCCGCACCAGAATCAGGGAGGGTTTTTCTTTTTGTAGTTTTGCTTCCTCTATTGCGCGGGATATTTTTTCAGTATCATTAATATCATAGACAGCCTGCGTGTGCCAGCCATAGCCATCAAACCGCTGTTTGACATTTTCAGTAAAAGAAAGAGAAGTGTCACCATCTATGGAAATATGATTGTTATCGTAAAGGTAAATAAGTTTTCCGAGTTTTTGAGTACCTGCGAGAGAGGCTGCCTCAGCAGTCACCCCTTCCATAAGGTCTCCGTCAGACACAAGCGCATAAGTATAATGATTCACTATATCAAAACCCTCGCGGTTAAAAGAAGTGGCCAATTCTTTTTCAGCAAGTGCCATCCCCACGCCTATAGCAAAGCCTTGCCCAAGCGGTCCAGTGGTGGCTTCTACTCCAGGGGTCTGCCCATATTCGGGATGTCCAGGTGTTTTACTTCCCCACTTTCTAAAACCTTTTAAATCTTCTATAGTGAGCCCATAGCCACAAAGATATAACAGGGCATATAAAAGCGCACTCCCGTGCCCAGCCGATAAAATAAACCTATCACGGTCATACCACTTGGGATTTTTTGGATTGTGTTTTAAATATTTGGTAAAAAGAGTATATGCGATAGGCGCCGCCCCAAGCGGTAGCCCAGGGTGTCCAGAGTTGGCTTCTTCCACCATATCTATAGCAAGCCCGCGTATGGTATTTATGGCTACATCACTGGAAGTTTTCATACTCTGCGCCTCTCAATTTTCCTCTCCCCTTTTCAGAAGAGCAAAACCAAAACTTTTATTATCTTTATTTTTTTATGGCTATCACTACAAGCAGTATTACTATCAGTGACAACAAGCCTGTTATAATAAACAGCGTCCAGTTTTGTTTTTTTACCTGCACATCTAAAGTATAATCGTAATCAAAAGTATCTGCTTTTATTTTTATCATAAGCGGTAGTTTAGCCGGACCTTTGTATTCTTTTGTAATGTCTATCACAAAACTCATTTCTCTTGTATCGCCGGGTAAAATATTTTGTAAATCTTTTTTGCCGTTTGTAATTTTAATGCCCGCATCTGTGGAGAGAAGTTCTGCTGTGACATTTGACGCAGCCCCTCCCAATATTTTATTTGCCATAAGGACTCGCACATTAAGTTTCTTAACGCTGAAAAGCATATCTGTAAGTCCAAACCAGTTGTCCGAATTTTTTTCTTTTACCACTTCTTCTGTAGTCACTTCCGCTATATTAAAATCTGGAAGCGCCATTGCAGTGACAGTGGGAGTGGGAGCTACGGTCGGGATATGTGTGGCAGTGGGAATGACGCGAGGTTTTGTTTTTGGTTTTATCACTGGCTTTACTGCTGCTACCTGAGTTGCAGTAGCCACCACGCCTGGCGTGAAAGTACCTGTGGCCTCAACAATCACAATTGAAATTTTTTTCACTGTGCCTGCTTCCAAGATATCTTTTGTTTCAGCTTTTTTTACGGCGCCAGCACTTATATAATCATCTGCCTCCGCACAAAAAATAGGTACAGAAAACCCCATTAAAATCACGACTGCGAGCAAAACCAAAAAATTTTTCTTCATTTTCCCCTCCGTCAATTGTTTTAAAAGTGTTTAACTACTTAATTATATCACTAAGGTGGCGCTATTTTCAAGTAAATCTAAATAAAAGAGATTGCGTTTTCAAAATTAATTGAAAACATTTTCTATAAACTTTACTTCTTCATTGCTCAGTGGTTTTCCTGCAGCTGCCAGATTTAGTTCCACTTGTTGCCGATTTCTAAAACCTGGAATGGTACACCCCAAAGCTTCAAAACTTAGCACATATTGCAACATTACGCGCGCCACATCTTTTATCTCGGACCCAAACTTTGCTTTTATTTTTTCCATTCTTTCATCGTTCTTTTTAAGCGACTCTGTTTTAAAATAATCCGAGCGCGAGCGAAAATCGCCTTCTTCAAACTTAGGCGGGTGTGCCACGGAATATTTTCCGAGTAGTAAGCCGTGTACCAAGGGAGAAAACCCTACTATTTTAATATCTTCTTTTTTCATAAGCTGAGCTGTCTTTGAAGCCGGAGCAATGTAGCCGGTGTCCATAGCATTACACGACCCCTGCAGTACATCTGGTTTTATTTTTGGCACGAGGCGAAGAAAGTCATCCTGTGAATAAGTGGACAGTCCTATAAATCTTATCTTTCCCTCGCTTTTAAGCTTATTCACTTCAGCTACTGCCTCATCCACATACTGGTCCTTCGGTCCAAAATCCCCATGATGAAAATAATAAATATCTACAAAATCCCTTTTTAAATTTTTCAACGATTGCTCGCATTGATGCCGTATATGCAAGGCCTCATAAGCGCTTTCAGCCGTACCCTTCACCCAGCCGACTTTTGTTGCAATAATAACTTTTTTTGTTTTTTCTCCAAGAGCTTTTGCAAGCATACGCTCAGAGTTTCCCTCACCATAAGAATCAGCATTATCAAAATGATTAACGCCATTATCCACAGCATAGTTGACGGCATCAATAACTTCTTTTTCTTCAATATGTCCCCACCCTGACTGCCCAGGTCCTCCGATAGTCCAGCATCCAAGAGATATTTCAGAGACATTAAGCCCAGTCCTGCCGAGTTTTCTGTAATTCATAAAACCTCCAATAAAATATTTAGTCCTGCTTCAATAAAAATATATTAAATTGCTTTTTACTTAAGTCTTATTTATAGTCCTCTGCGTGATAAGAACTCCTTACAAACACTCCGCTTTCCACATGTGTAAAACCAG
>CAILUR010000206.1 GCA_903837445.1 uncultured bacterium
AAAGATAAATATTGATTCGGATTTAAGACTTGCTATGACAGCTACAATAAGAGAAGTTTTCACTAAAAATCCTGGGGAGTTTGACCCACGGAAGTACTTAGGACCTGCTAGAGATGCTATTAAAGCAGTAGTACAGAATAAGATTAAAAATGTTCTGGGTTGCAGCGGCAAAGCTTAATTTAAAAAAAGGGTAGTGATATATAAAAAGGCGCGGAATAATCCGCGCCTTTTTTATTTTTAACTATATATAAAAACATATTGCTAAAATCTATTTATTCTTTTAAAATTAGTATATAGTAAAGTCAATAATGGAGGGTAGCTTGAAATCTTATACTCAGTATCTTACTTTCAATACTAAAAAACACAGAGAATTTATCAATTTAACCGAAAAAGTAACTCAGGAAATAGAAAAATCCACCATACAGGAAGGATTTTGTCTTGTTTCTGCAATGCATATAACTGCAGGGGTTTTTATCAATGACAATGAACTGGGATTGCTTACGGATATCGAGTCTTGGCTCAATAAATTGGCGCCTGAAGGGCAGAACTATAATCATCATAAAACAGGCGAGACAAACGGAGATGCGCATTTGAGAAATCTTGTAATAGGGCATCAGGTGACAGTGCCAGTAACAAAAGGCAGACCAGACCTTGGTCCCTGGCAATCCATATTTTATGCTGAGTTTGACGGGCAAAGAGATAAAAAACTACTTATAAAGATTATTGGAGAGTAGGTGCTATGAAAAATAAAATTGGGATAATATCAGGGCTTGTAATTTTGATCGCTGTTTTGTTTTTTGCAAAAGTGTCCTGCATGCGAACAGAAAAACAACAAGTAAAAGATTTAAAAAAGACAGAAGAAAAAATAGAAAAGGTATTTCAGATCCCGACAGCCGAACAAAAAAGCCGGATTTATAAATTTATGGCTTCAAAAGAGGAATATCTAAAAGCTTCCAAAAAGTATAATGTTTTTATAATTAAAACCGATGCAAAAGGGGACTGCGTTTGGGCCACTACTTACCCAGAAGTGGGTTATGAGTGGGGAGAGTTTGTAATGCAGAATGAAAACGGCGGCTATGCGGTCTTGGGCAAAGGCTACTCTGACAATAAGGATTTAAATTTTGTAATTATAAATGTAAGCGCAAACGGAAAGACAAACACGGCCACTGCTTTCAATGCCACTGATTATAAGCATGAGACACAACTCGCCAAACTGACTGACGGAGGGCAAGTTCTGATAAATATGACTTATGCTGGTACTGGAAGCGGCAGATTGACTATGAACAGAAAAGATAAGTGGGGAAATAAAAAATGGGCAAGGTCTTATGGGCTGGATTTTTATGATTGGGGAGAGACTTCGGTATATTCTCCAGACGGAACTACAGCGGTGATAGGCTATATGGATTATTATAACCCTTCGGATGGAGATGTGTTTCTTATTAAAAAAACTAAAAGAGGAAATACTCAGTGGGTTAAAACTTTTGGCGGAGAAAATTATGATTGGGCTTATTCTCTTATGAATTCTGGCGAAGGGGGATATATAATAAGCGGAATTACTTATTCTTTTGGAAATGGAAACAATGATGCTTACATAATAAAGACAGATTCTAAAGGAGATTGTGTTTGGGCGAAAACATATGGTGGCGCCGGATTCGACGAGGCGTACTGTGCGATACCTGTAAGGGGAGGGTTTGTGTTTGCCGGGACTACAACTTCAAAAGGCGCAGGCGGGTATGATGCCTGGCTTGTAAAGGTAAATCAATATGGCAATGTTATTTGGGAAAAGACATATGGTGGAATTGGCGATGATGCGGTTTATTATGTAGACCAGACGAGTGATGGTGGCTATATAATTACAGGTGCCAGTAATTCTTTTTAAAAAAACTACCTGAGATACTAAAAATAGGTTTATCAGTTGTGTTTAAAAAATGTTATTTAAGCGACAAAAAATCCTCTTCAAAAACAGTGTCAGGTCTGTAGCCCACATATTCACGCGCTTTGTTTCCTTTCTTATCTATTACGAATGTTGTGGGAATACCTTGTATTCCACCATATTGATTTGCAACTTCACGGTTTCCGAGGACTACTGGATAATTCATATTATTTTGTTTATAAAAATTCTTTACTCTTGTTTCGTCATCAAGCGCTACCCCAAGAATAACAAGTCCATCGTTTCTATATTTGTCTTGGAGTTTCACAAATGCAGGAATTTCAGCTTTGCATGGTGGGCACCAAGTGGCCCAAAAATCGAGAATAACTATTTTTCCACGGTAATCAGATAATTTAATCCGCTTGCCAGTATTTACTTCAATGAGTGAAAAGTCCGGAGCAGTATTTGCGTTCGGTACGGTTTCGAGAGCAACTGTTTTTACTGGAACAACCGTTTCTGCTGGTTTTGGGGATTTTTTTTCACAAGCACCGAAAGACAATAAGACCAGTATTGCTAAAAATGTTACGGAAAGTTTTTTCATTTAAAACTCCTTGGGTGTAGCGCCTTAAATATAAAGCGCAGTTTATTTTGCAAAAAACGAAAGTCCGGAAAACCAGCTTGCTATGATAGTGAGGTTGCCAGTTATCATAAGCACACCTATGGCTATCAAAAGAGCTCCTGCAGTCCATTCAAAGATATTTAGATATTTTTTAATTTTGTCAAATATTTTAAAAAAGAAAGTTAAACTGTAAGCGGTGAGCATAAAGGGGATTGCCAACCCTAAAGAATAAACTGATAGAAGAATTATTCCCCGGATTATTGTTTTTTGCGCTCCTGCCACAGTAAGAATTCCGGCAAGGATAGGACCAATGCAGGGAGTCCAACCAAAAGCAAAAGCAAAACCCACCAACAGTGCTCCCCAAATATTTACGGGTTTTTTATTTGTCTGTACGCGTTTCTCATAATAAAGAAAAGGTATTTTTATAATGCCGGTCAAGTGAAGCCCAAATAAAACAATAAGAATACCGGCGGCAATAGATAAAGAGTGGGCATATTTCAAAAGGAATTTGCCAATGACAGTGGCGGAAGCGCCCATAGCAATAAAAACAGTGGAAAAGCCAATGACGAAAAATAGCGATTGTAGAATAACTTTGCTTTTGATTTTTTTTAGTTCTTCATTATTCTGAAGTTCAGTGAGGGAAGCCCCTGTAATAAATGAAATGTAACCCGGAATGAGCGGAAGGACACAAGGCGAAAGAAAAGACAAAATGCCTGCAAAAAAAGCTGTGAGAATACTGACATTACCAAACTCAGAATTCATATAGACTCCTAATAAATTAAATTAAACATAGGATATAGCATATCCCGCCTCTTTTCAAGCATATATTTGACCTGTATGGGGGTTATAAGAGGCCTTTAGAGGCATTCGGGTAAATCTCATAGGCCTGCGTTATTGGGGCTCTATGAGCTCGTTTTTGAAGGAAAAGACAGAAAACCAGGTATGCTTCCTGCGTTGACACTGCTTGGTAAATGTGGTAATATTTAACAAATTTAGCATAGAAATGCTTATTTGCGGAGGTTTTAAATGGCGAAAGTAATTTTAAAGAATGTGGTAAAGAAATACGGAAATAATAATATAGCGGTAAAAGGTGTAAATATAGAGTGTGAAGACAAGGAGTTTTTGATTCTTGTGGGACCGTCTGGTTGTGGTAAAAGTACCACGCTTAGAATGGTCGCTGGACTTGAGGAAGTCACTTCTGGAGAAATTTATATAGAAGACACTTTGGTAAATGATATCCCACCGAAAGATCGTGACATAGCTATGGTGTTTCAAAACTATGCTTTATACCCACATATGACAGTATATGAAAATATGGCTTTCGGTCTCAAACTCAGAAAATATCCTATGTCAGAAATAAATCAAAGAGTAGAAGAAGCAGCGGATATTTTGAGTATTACGCATTTGTTGAAAAGAAAACCAAAAGAACTTTCCGGCGGTGAGCGCCAGCGCGTGGCAGTAGGGCGCGCCATAGTTAGAAAACCAAAAGTATTTTTATTTGACGAACCTTTGTCTAACTTGGATGCGAAATTACGCGTACAAATGAGAGCAGAACTTTCAAAATTGCACACCCGGTTACAGGCCACTATGATATATGTGACACACGATCAGGTGGAAGCAATGACTATGGGCGAAAAAATAGTAGTAATGAAAGACGGTTATGTACAACAGATAGCGGACCCAAAATCATTGTATGACAAACCAGTAAATAAGTTTGTCGCAGGCTTTATGGGAAGTCCATCAATGAACTTTATGGAAGGCAAGTTGGAAGAGAAAAAAGGCGGCTTGTTTTTTAACGAAGACAATTTTGAAGTGAGAGTGCCTGACCAAATGGCAGCGCTGTTAAAAAACTATGTGGGACAGGAAATGATAATGGGCCTAAGGCCTGAAGACATACACGATAAAGTCTATGCAGCAAAAGCTTTAACCGATAACACTATAAAGGCGACTGTGGAAGTGGTGGAACATTTGGGAGCTGAAAGCTATGTATATCTGACTACCAGTAAGACCTCTTTTATAGCAAAAATGGGTTCGGATGCCAATGTAGAAGTAAATCAGGAAGTGGCGCTTGTGTTTGATATGAACAAAAGCCATTTCTTTGATATTAAAACCGAAAAAACGATAATATAAGAAAGGGTAACTTTCTGCAGTCGGAAAATAAAATGAAAACATATTATTTGAAGGAGTTATTATTTATGAAAATGTTTATAAAAATTATTATTGCTGTTATGTTGTTTTTACCTGCAACGCTAGTAACAGCTTCTGATTTTGCTGGAGAGTCTATGGCAATCGGCGTGGGTGCTAGACCTTTGGGAATGGGCGGTACTTTTGCGGCTATTGCCGATGATGCATCCACTACTTATTGGAATTCGGCAGGTATGACAAACATTGTGGGAGTAGAGGTGTCCTCTGTTAAATTAACTAAAATGTTTAATGAGTTGGATACGGCATATACTTATGTCAATCTTGTTTATAATGTAAGTAATGATGTGGGGGCTTTTGGTGTGGCGTGGCTCAGACAATCCATAAGCGATATTCAGCTTACAGACGGTAGTGGGACTCCATTACCAGGACTTGCTGAGACCTCTGATAATACAATTTATATTGCTTATGCGCATAAAATTATTCAGGGCATATCGGTCGGAGTGTCCACAAAAATTCTTGTGGGAAGTTATCCGAGCTTGACATACGCCAGTG
>CAILUR010000207.1 GCA_903837445.1 uncultured bacterium
ACAATACGCAGATGTTGACGTACAGCGCCATCCACTTACCGCGCACAAATGCGGAATGGTTCCGACTTGTCATATTTCAGCCCTTCGGCCTGGACGAATCGCCTTTCAAGCAATGGGTCGCGCACCGTAGCGAAGTCGAAGCACATCGCGAGCGTGTGTTGCGCGCCATCGCCGACCGCAGCGCCCCGACGCCGGGGCCGCATTGCCGTTGGTGCAGCGCATTCCAGCAATGCCCCGCCATGTCGTGAGTTCGATCCATGCATCCCGTTAATGATGCACAAGTCATCAACTCGTCTAGCGACATGTGGAAAGATCTCGCTGACCCACGCCCCGCTTTCACCATATTGTTGAAATTGTGGGATCATTGCTCGAAGTGACTACTCAAATGGAAAAGTATGTCACATATAATAGAGATGTATATACCAAAAATAGATACTCACAACCGGAATTATTTTTCAATTTTGTCAGCAAAGCGCCAAGGAGTTGTGTACAACTACCGGGCCTTCGACTGATTCTTTCTTAACCGCCTTACTTTCATAATAATACTCCAACCTTGCCGTGCTTGCAACCTTTAAATCTTCTTGCCGCTCCTTTCTTATGTTGTCGCCAAGCCCTTCGTGTTCGTCGTTAGGCCTGACATAACCCAGCGCCGAATGAGGGTGGTCGTTGTGCAATTGTCTGTGTAACTCAACCCAATCTATCACATCCTGTACTGTCTCAAAAACATCCGGTTTCGAAGGGTGGTGTTTTAGACTTTTGTTAAAAGCCTCTATCCACGGGTTATCGTCCGGCGTATACGGTCTTGCGTACAGCAGCGTAACAAACCATTTTTCAATCATATGCGCCTTTATTAGTTTGCCTTTCATTTGACTGCCGTTGTCGCTGAGTATATACAATTTACTTGTGTCTATTCCTTGTTCAAAGAGCGTTTCGTCCCAAAGATTAATTATATCGTGTTCAGTAAAACTTTTTACGAACACGCCATTTTTCAAATTCTTTCTGGAACCTATGTCAAGGATCGGAACCACTTGAACCTTTAGTCCGTTTGTAAGACAGAACTCGGTTCCGTCATAACAGTAAATCTGATTAGGAGCCGTTATTAAATCTCTTACTTCTGGCTTTTTGCCGCCTCTTTTTCTTTTAGGCGGTTCGTATGGAGCTGCTAACATATGCCTTTTCAACACTTTTTGCACGGTAGATATGCTGCAGCTATATTTGCCGGTTTCGTGTCCGTAAACCATAAGCCCGGCTGCCCGCAAATCGCACAACTTTTCAGCTCTTGCTGCTTTCAATATCTCTTCCTCTTCTTCAGGCATAATTCTATTCCAAGGTATTCGATTTTCAGGTTCTTTCCAGTTTATCCATCGGTAATACCGTCTATCGCTTAGCAACAATATCTCGCAACACTTGCTTACGCTCAGTTCTGATTCCTGTATCATTTTTACGAGTTCAATCCGTGTTTCTTTTTCGATCTTTTTACCCTCGATTTTCCCGCTTATTCCAAGTTCACTTTTTTTTTAAGTATCAGATACTCCTGGCCCATTTCCGCAAGTGCCTTTTCTTTACCGGCAAGGTCTTTCTTTAGCCTTTCGTGTTCGGTATAGGTTACGTCCACCTGCTTCTTGAGGTACTTGTTCCTGCCCATTTCTTTCTTTGCGCCGTCTTCGACCTGCCGCCTTATCTTCGCAAGTTCGTTAGGATACATCCCGTGTTTCCTTAATATCTCTCCAACCTGCGCTCCGGGTGCCGAGGTTTCCTGATAAATCTTCCACTTTTCGTCTATGTTCAATTTCTTCTTGCCGTTGTTTAGTGTCATGACTTCTCCTGTTTTTTTCATTCTATCAGGAGGCTGGCTTATACACAACTCCTATCCCTGCTTTGCTGACGCCATCGCAAAATTTTTCCGAATGCATAATTATATGCGAATGTATTGGGGGAAAAAGGTTATAGAGTGGAGTAAAACACCAGAACAGGCATATGAAACCCTGATATATTTAAATGATAAGTATGAACTTGATGGCAGGGACCCAAATGGGTATGCAGGGATTGCCTGGTGTTTTGGAAAGCACGATAGAGCGTGGACGCAGAGGCAGGTCTTTGGCAAAATCCGATATATGAATGCGAAAGGACTGGAGAGAAAGTTTCAGATAAAAGATTATGTCAGACAACAGATGAAATTAAAGGAGGAATAAAATGAAAGGACTAAAAAAGTTAGGCTTGGTGGGTTTGTTATTTTTATTTTTTGTGGCTTTATGTTTTAGTTATGGGGGGTCGGCTTATTGTGAAATGAGAAGTACTTGGAAACAAATTGATGCGACCTGCAAACAAATGCCGGCTATGGAGTTTCAAAAGGACAATACACTTAAACAGACATATAATGGCAGAAGCTGTATGAATTGTATGGCTTGTGTGAGCAGACCATATAAAGTTAAATATAATGGCACTACTATTATTTTATGCAAAAAATGCCATTTCCAATATAAAATGGATGATGAACGCTGGTTGGAAGAAAAGTTTGGATGTTTAGCTGAATAAGGTAGAGGTACTTTAAAGTAAAAAACTCTTGATATTAGTATTCTCCTGCTTTAAAATCACAGCAAGAAAGTAACACAATTAAAAATAAAGATAGCTATGAGTAGAAATAATGAATGAAAAATATTTTCTGAAAAGGAGAAGTTTATGTCACAAAATAAGTATCCAGATTTACAAAAATTTGTTGGAATTCAAAAAGTTTATGGGATTATAATTATTGTGGTCTCGTTTATTGCAGGGGGAGTTTTTTTTATAACTGGGTTATTTACGGGGAATATGGGGGGTGGAATAGTAGGTATCTTAATTGCGATAGGAATTATATTTGCTGGGCTTTTGTTTGGAAACTTTGTTATCGCAATTGGGGAATTCGCTCAGGTAGCAATTGATATTGAAGAAAATACAAGCAACAACGCTAAATAAACGAACACAGGAGAATGAGTTGAAAAAAATATTATTGTTATTATCTTTTGTGTTTTTTTTTGGACTTGTGAGTGCGGCTGATATAAAAAATTTTCATATCTATACTGGGATTAAAGGGTCTCTTTTTAGTAGTCCGGTTTTAGGTAGGGAAACTCTCGTGGACTATTTGTTTTTACCTGGAATGACAGCGGAAGCCAAGAACATAAGCTATGATGATATATGGTATGGCTATACAAGTAGTCTCAGTTTGGCTGCTATAAGAAATATGCTTGATTCGGATTTCAAGATTTATTTAGGTGGGGGCTTGAGTTTGACTTCCAGCGCTATGCTCAGCAATCAGCTTGCCTTACTTGTTTTTTTTAAAACTTCTTATGATATGTTTTATTTTACCGCGGAACATTTGATTTTCTATAATGGTTTATTTGGGGACTATTCCATAGGGATAGACTGGATAATCATACGGGGCAATCCTGAATTTGGAATATGTTTTGATTTGGGGACAATGCTGAATACAAATTATGCCACCGTAGGTTTTTATCCCTGCGCTGACTTTGGCATAAAGGCAGGGTTCTGATATGAAAAAAAACATACTATTTTTAATGTTATTTATAGGCCTCATATTTATTTTCGGTTGTAAAGGCGGACCCCTCGGGGCTGACCCGTGGAGTGCACAACCTGTGCTGGATTTTCCCATAGCAGTACCAGGACTTGTACAAAGGCTCGCGGCTTTTGGGACGCCAAACTGGAGTGGCAGTGAAGCACATAATGGAGTGGATTTGGTGCTTAACACGACAGTGGCTTCTGCGAAAATAATAGCCCCGTGCAAAGGGACAATTACAAAAATAGAAATGAAAAGCAATTCATTTTCGCATCCACCAGGGCAGTTATTACTTACCGTGGAGATTATGGTGAGTATGGATTGGCAGGTGAGTTTAAATCTTGAGCCAGGAACTACGGACGAAGCTTTAAAAACTTCTCAAAGAGATGCCATAAAAGTAAAAGTAGGGCAGAAAGTAGATACTGGTACTGAGATAGGGACTTTACTGAGAGGCGAACAGGGCTATACACATTTGCAT
>CAILUR010000208.1 GCA_903837445.1 uncultured bacterium
CAGGCCTCTATACAAAAAGATGTGGTACGCGTGACAGGGAAAAGCAAAGATGATTTGCAGGCTGTTATGTCCCTGCTGAAAACAAAAGAATTTGGCATAGATATGCAGTTTACAAATTATAGATAAAAGTAGCACACAGATAAATGATTTTTTTTAGGAATTGAATTAGTACTTAGGAATTTTATTTTTTTAAAAGGAACCCCTTTGAAAATAGGAATAGTAAATTTGGGTTGTCCGAAAAATATAGTGGACACTGAATGTATGTTAGCTACACTGGGAGAGTTTTCTGTAACTATTTCGCCCCGGGACGCAGATGCTATTATCATAAATACCTGTGGGTTTTTGAAGGCCGCGCGCGAAGAAGCAGAAAAAAACATTGAAGAAATGCTTGCCTATATAAAATTTAACAAAGCTTTAAAGGTAATAGTAGCGGGCTTTTATGTCACAAAAGACAAGCAAAAACTTATAGAGAAATACCCTCAGGTATATGCGTGGGTAGGCGTTAATGATATAAAAAATATGAAAAAAGCTCTGGAAGGCGGGGGCGTCTATATAAATTCTTATCCATATATCGCGACTTATAGGGAACGAAGCGTGGTGCTTAATACTTATTCTGCTTATGTAAAAATTTCCGATGGGTGTAATCACAGGTGCGCTTTTTGTCTTATCCCTTCCATAAAAGGCGCTTATCGGAGCAGAACCCTTGCCGATATAGTAAAAGAAACGCTTGTGCTCACGAATTCGGGGATTAAAGAGATATGCTTTATCAGTCAGGACACGACGCATTATGGCAGAGATATTTACAAGACGGCAAAGATAGGACCGCTGCTCAGCGCAGTTATGGGAAAAATTAAAAAAAAGTTTTGGTTAAGAATAATGTACTTATATCCTGAGCTCAGTGTTATAAAAGATATTGTTGCTCAAATGAAAAAAGATTCGCGCATATGCCGTTATTTTGATATTCCTTTTCAGCATGTGTCGGACAAAATCCTTAAAAGTATGAAGCGTGGGTATGGCAAAAAAGAAATATTTGAAATAATTAAATATATAAAAGAAAACCTGCCAGATGCTGAGATAAGGAGTTCTTTTATAACAGGATATCCTGGAGAAAGTGAAAAAGAATTTAAGGAATTGCTGGAGTTTATAAAAGAAGGGTATGTGGACAAGGCAGGCTTTTTTGCTTATTCGGATGAACGCGAGGCGGCGTCTTACGCGCTAACTGGGAAAGTAAATAAAAAGACAGCGGAAAACAGAAGGAAGTTATTAGCCCTTGCCTACGAAAAGTTTTGTGAAAGTAATAATAAAAAACATATTGGAAAAATAAAAGAAGTGTTGATAACGGGGCGCGAGAAAAAAGGGTTTTTAAAAGGTAGGACAGCACAAAATGCTCCAGACATAGATACTTATGTCTTAGTAAAAACTGGGAAGAAAACATTGAGTGAAGGTTTTTGTAAAGTGAGAATAACGAAAAGTGAAAAATTTGATCTGATAGGAGAACTGGCGTGGAAATAAGCGAAGAAATGAAAAAACTTCCCAATCGGCTTACTATGTTTAGAATAGTACTGGTGATAGGGTTTATCCCTTGTGTGCTTGCCAACAATGTTATTTATAATTATGTGGCGCTGGGGATTTTTATAATTGCATCTATAACGGATTTCCTTGACGGACATTTGGCAAGAAAGTTTAATGTGGTGAGCAACTTTGGAAAAGTTATGGACCCACTCGCGGACAAAATATTGGTATTTTCGGCTTTTATATGTTTTGTGGAGCTTGGGCTAGTGCCAGCGTGGATGGTAGTCATAATTATCTCAAGAGACTTTTTTATTAACGGCATACGCATGATGGCGGCACACAAAGGGGATGTGATCGAGGCCTCGTGGTGGGGAAAAACAAAAACAATTATGCAGATAGCTACTATTATAGTTATTTTATTTCTATCTGCAATACAGAACACTATACAATTGTATGAACCAAGATGGGAAAACTACCTTGAAAATAGCGGAAATACAGGAAAGTTCCTGCTGTCTTGTATATACTATGCCCCGTACTGGATGATGTTTGTCGCGGCCATTTTCGCGTTGGTCTCGGGTTTTGATTACTTTTTTAAGACAAGGAAATTTTTTGATAATGAAGTCTAAAAGGTTTGGGACTAACCAAACTGAATAAAATAGAAAGGTGAAAAATGAAACTTTTAATAATCCTGATATCAAGTTTTTTTTATAGCGGGTTTTTTCCTTTTGCTTCTGGGACTTTTGCGACGCTATGCTTTTTGCCTTTTTACTATTTTATCTTCAGGGAAATGAGCCCAGTTTTGTATTTTTCAATTACTGTGGGCATATATTTTATAGGAGTCTGGGCCTCCAGTTATGCGGCGGTCATATTTAAAGACAAGGATCCCCATAAAGTCGTAATTGATGAAGTGGTGGGATATCTTATTACTATGCTTTTTATATCGTTTACCATTAAAAGAATGCTTGTGGGGTTTGTTATAGCACGGGTTTTTGACATAATAAAACCCTGGCCTGCATATCAGTCCCAAAAACTGCGGGCAGGCAACGGAATAATGATGGATGATGCGATAGCAGGAGTTTATGGAAATTTGGTAATGTGGAGCCTCATTTTTCTCGGAATAATATAAATCCCTTTATTTTAAGGGATAAAGTTCTATGAAAGAAATATTTCAAAAGCATCCCATTTTTCAAAAACTTGTTAAACAGTTTGAAAGTGGGAACAAGAGTATCTTTATCGGCGGAGTGTCCGAGCAAATCCGGGCTCCGCTTTACGCATTTATATCCTCCCAAATAAAAAAAAATATAATCATAATAACTTCTGCGGAATACTCCTATCGCTTATATGATGAATTGGATAGTTTAAAAAATGAGTTTGAGACTGATAAAAATGTAATTTTCTATCCAGAAGATGACAGTATAGTGTATAAGACCTTGTCAGCTTCACGCGAAATATCAAAACTGCGTGCCGCCGCCTATAAAGAAATATTCGCCATTGGACATAAAGTCTTCGTCACGGATATCAATGCTGTGGCAGAAAAAATAGACGCCCCGGAAAATGTCATAGGGGCAGCACTCTCTTTAAAAAAAGGTATGAAAATTGCGCCTGAAAAAATACAAAACGAGCTGGCTTCAAATAATTACTCAAGGGTCTTAAAAGTAGAAAACGCTTTTGAATACAGTGTGCGTGGCAGTATTATTGATATCTATTCGCCGGACTTTGAATATCCTGTCAGGATAGAGTTTTTTGGGGATGAGATAGAGTCCTTGCGGTTCTTTTCAATAGAGACCTACAGTACGACAAAAGTTTTTGAGAGTATTGAACTTTTTATCTATAATCCAGGTGGCAAGACTGCTGCCGCTTCTCATTCTATTTTGGACTATTTTGACCACAAAGACACTGTAATAATTATAGATGGACAGGCCGAAATAAAAAAAGAGATATTGGAAAAAATATCTAAAATAGAAATGTATTCGGACTCGGGCTCGCTTCGGGATACTGTCTTTTCTCTGAGGTCGGTTTTTACCCGTCTTTCAAAATTTAAAAGAATAAGAGCCTTTTCTACATTTTTAAAAAGTGGAAATATTAATATAAAAAGCAAACTTAACCCTGTGTTTCATAGAGAGATTAGTTTGTTTTTTGGGTATTTGAAAGGGTTGTTGGAAGCCAAAGTGGAAACTTTTATCAGCTCAGACAATGAAGGAGAAAAAGAGCATATAAAAAAGCTGATAGACGACTACTTAAAAGACAATGTCATAAAAGGAAAAGAAAGAATAAAATATATTATCTCTGGGCTAAGTCGGGGGTGTGAAGTCCCTGAAATAAATGCCGTGATAATCACTAACAGGGAAGTTTTTGAAAGATATGCGGGGGGGGCACCCTCCCGTCGGTCAAAGAGAAAACTGAAAGACAAAAATCTCAGGCCAGTAAGACATTATTTGGAACTCAAAGAAGGCGACTGTGTGGTCCATAATGAGCTGGGAATAGGCATTTTTGAAGGCATAAAGACGCTTGATTTTGATGATGTCAATGGAGATTTTATAGTCTTGAAATATGCAGGCACGGACAAACTTTACCTGCCGGTCTATAAAATAGACCTTATAGAAAAATATATTGGTGGAGAGGCCCCGGCACTTTCGAAATTTAATTCGCCTATCTGGAGGCGGACGAAAGAAGAAATAAAAGCCGCACTTAGATTAATGGCACAAGAACTCTTGAACATATACGCACAGCGGCAGCTGACCACCGGCATAAAATTTGCGGCGGATGATGATATGCAAAAGGCTTTTGAGGAGGCTTTTGTCTATGATGAAACGCCTGACCAAGCTGCTGCCATAGTGGATGTAAAACACGATATGGAAAGCAGAAAGCAAATGGATAGACTTGTCTGCGGAGACGCGGGGTTTGGTAAAACTGAAGTGGCTATGCGCGCGGCTTTTAAGACAGTGAACTTTGGCAAACAGGCGGTGGTAGTGACTGCAACTACTCTCTTGGCACAACAACATTATAGGACTTTTAAAGAAAGAATGGCGGACTATCCCATAAAAATAAAAATGATATCGCGGCTTGTAAAACCCAAAGACAGAAAAATAACCACACAGGAACTTAAGGACGGCACTGTAGATATTCTTATAGGGACTCACGCCATATTAAATGATAGAACGGATTTCTTGGATTTAGGGCTTGTCATTATAGATGAGGAACAACATTTTGGAGTTAAACATAAGGAGTTTCTGCGGAAGAAATATCCACAGGCGGATATTTTAACCCTGACGGCAACGCCGATACCGAGAACTCTATATTTTTCTTTGTCGGGAATAAGGGATATCAGCACTATCAATACGCCACCAGTGGCAAAAAAAGTAGTAGAGACATATATAATCGAAGAAAAAATGGCTACTGTGAAAGAAATAATCTTGAGGGAAGTACTGCGCAAGGGGCAGGTTTTTTATATTTTTAATAATGTCCAACGGATAAACTCTGTAAAAGAGGTTTTGGAAAAAAATCTGCCCGAAGTAAGATTCAGATACGCTCATGGGCAAATGGAAAAACAGGAACTGGAAAATATTATGATGGATTTTATAGAAGGAAAATTCGATGTGCTGATAAGCACCACCATAGTGGAGTCAGGGCTTGATTTGCCGAATGTGAACACTATCATAATAAGTTCGTCCGACAGGTTTGGACTCTCACAACTCTATCAGCTC
>CAILUR010000209.1 GCA_903837445.1 uncultured bacterium
CGCCAGCACTGGTGAAAAATCCGCACCTCTAAAAGAAGTTGGAAAGATTCTTTTTATCAAGGCTAAAAATGGAACCACCACAGAGTAGACAAACCCAAAAAAGGCTTTAAACTTGTAAAGCATATCTTCTCTAAACCACGAAGCCAAAGCCTGAATGACAATAAGAATTACATACACATTTGCAAGTCCATTCACGAAACCAATAAGCAATTCTTTTATATTCATATTTATTTCATTCCACCCCAATTATTTTTTTCTGTCATTAAACTATTTTCCCAAGGCATCTGCTTTTTCTTTGGCGCGTTTGACAGCCATTCTTACCACATCTTTCACTGCACCTTCTTCCATAGTGTTTATGGCTGACTCAGTAGTCCCGCCTTTGGATGTCACTTTGGTTCTTAACTCGGCTGGGGTTTCGGCTTTCTCAGAAAGCATTTTTCCAGTGCCAATCATTGTCTGCGCAATAAGTTTTTTTGCCAATTTTAAATCTATCCCAAGTTCTTGTGCGGCCTCCAACATTCCTTCCGCAAAATAAAAGAAATATGCTGGCCCGCTACCAGACAAAGCAGTTACTATGTTTATTTCATTTTCAGGGAGATTTTCCGCTACTTTGCAGAAGGTGCCAAGAATTTCAGTAGTTGTTTTTCGCATACCTGCTGTCACTTCTTTGCTCACACAATACCCGCAAGCGCCTTCCAGCACAAGCACTGGAATATTAGGCATTACTCTTACTACGGGTATTTTTTTACCTATCAGTTGCTGAATTTTTTGAATTGTAACTCCGGCAAGAATGCTTATGCATAGGTGTGTGGCCGAAAAGTTATTTTTTTCAGCTTCCAATACTTCAGCTATTTGTTGTGGTTTAATAGCAAGAATTACGATATCACTATTTTTAATAAGCCCTGAATTATCTTTGCTCGTTTTAACAGAATATTTTTTAGCCACAGTTTTAAGTCTTTCCACATTAACATCGCTAAGTGTAATCTCATAATTTTTTAAAACCTTAGAAGCACGAAGCCCCTTTATCATGGCTTCCGCCATATTTCCTGCACCTATAAAACCAAGCTTTTTTTTCTTCACCACTTTTTTTACCTTTCATTTCTGAATTTTAAAAACTTATTGGGTATAATTTCTTTTCCCAAATATGCCAGTCCCAATCCTTACCATATTTGACCCTTCTTCAAGTGCTATTTCAAAATCATCGGTCATGCCCATTGACAAGACCTGCATTTCCACATTCCCGCCTTCATAGTTCCTTTTTATTTCATCAAACAATAATTTAGCTTTTTTAAAATACGGCCTTAAGGCCTCTTTGTCTTCCAAAAATGGCGGAATTGTCATAATTCCTTTTAACCTTAATGTTTCTAACCCCTTTATACTTTGTGCGAGTTGCAGTGCCATATCTGGATTAATTCCAAACTTATTTTCTTCCAAAGACACTTTAGCTTCAAGATATATATCCGCTTTTAACCCGTCTCGCAGACAGGCCTCTGATATTTTTTTTGCAAGTTCAAAGCTATCTACCGACTGTATCGTTTTAAAATATTTGATTGTCTTATTTACTTTGTTGCTCTGCAAATGTCCTATGAAATGCCATTGCGTTTGTGGATATTTTTCTTTAAGTGCGATGACCTTTGGTTCCGCTTCCTGAATTTTGCTTTCGGCAATTATTGTGATTCCAGCCCTAATCGCTTCTTCTATATTTTCAAGCGATACGGTTTTCGTGACTCCAGCAATAACAGCAGCACTATTTATTTTCTGTATTTTACTTTTAATTAACTCAACATTTCTTTTTATTTCGTCCATTTTTACCTTTGCCTATGGCATATTTGCGTTTGTTTCATTATAGACAAAACTATATGTTTTTCAAGAGTTTTTTGACAGAGTGGTAAGTTTGGTTTTATATGATGAAATTCTATCTTATTATTAGCGATATTTCCAAAAAAAAATCATATTCTAGCTTATTTGTTCCGTTAGGCAAAATATATGTACCTCTGGGAGAAATCGTTTTACAGCTGCAGCTTAAATTTTTTAAGGAGCTCTTTTTATGAGAATCTTTACCGGTGAATTGACATACCTTATGCTCACCATTTTTTCAAAGTAAATGACAAGTCTATCGCCTATTCTTAAATCTGCTTTCGCCACATCTTTATTCAATACCCAATATGAATCCTCATCGTGTTCTACCCGGTATGGCATATTGTCATCTGTTGTGATTATCATTGGGTCCACTTGTGTGACAACTCCTTTTACTAAAAGTGCATCCTCTTTCGCCTGCCCTTCATCGGCTCCAGCATTTCCCACATATGCTTTTTTATCAGTATAAATATTTATTGAATTACTTAAAACTACATTTCTATTTTTCGGTCCTCTAATCAACAAATAATTTCCCAAGCCAACCTTATTAAAAACCACCTTTTCCGTCATATATATTTTTGTCGCATCACTCACAGAGAACTCAATTTTTGTATTTTTCTGTTTTAAAATATAAAGTTCATTTTTTATCGTTTCTAAAACTCCTGCTCTCACATAGTTTTTTCCCAGTACCACAACCGCTGTAAGGGAGTTCCCCATATCCGCAGCTTCTTCTGGAGTTGGGTTTTCTATAATGTCCTGCGCCGCCAGCATACTTGCCGCAGCTACCAAAAATAATAATAATAAAATATTTTTTTTCATTTTCCCTTCCTCGCATTTATAGTTTTATTAATAAGCGTTACTTCCGCTTCCGATTTTCTAATATATAACGGTTCCATATTGTAAATGTTTTCGTTTTTTAAGTCCGCGCTATTATAAAGCACAATTTCATTAAACACGCTCATATCGTTTTCTTTCAATTTAACCACAGCTATTGTTTCATTTTTTGAAAAAAGTTTAAATAGGTCGGCTTCATTTTCCATTATGCATACCGCCGCCCTTTTGGGAATCTTTTTTTCCAATACTTGTTCTGTGGTCATTATATAATCCGACACTCTTTTAGCCATTTCGCCCTTAATTTCATATTCAGCGGTATAGAGTTCGCCTCGCCTCGCATCCATTATAGGAAAAACAATTCCTTTTGTGCCGCGCTTTATAGCCGCCCAAGCCATTATGTCCAGCGTGGACACACTGTAGAATTTTTTTGAAAGTGCCTGGGCAAACCCTTTCATAGTAGCCATTCCAACACGGATTCCAGTAAAAGACCCTGGCCCTGCCGAAGCCGCAAAGACATCTATATTTGAAAAGTTCAGTTTGGTTTCTTTTAATATGCCACTTATCGCGTCCGCCAATATCTTGTTATACTTTTGCTCAGCTTTGAGATGCTTTTCCGCCAGAAGCTTTTTCCCGTCAAAAAGACCTATGGCTATTTCTCCCGCCGAAGTATCTACCACCATATTTATCATCGTTTGCTCCGCAATATATCAGTTTTCATTTTTGTGTTGCTTTTTGTACATCTTAATTTCTCTTTTGTTTCCACCCAAATGCTCTATTTTTACTACGAAATCATAATATTCAAAACATTCTTTTAGTTTGTCCGCCCACTCTATAGCAATTACAGCCTCTTCGTTGGCAAGGTATTCCCGAAAGCCCAAGACCTCAAGTTCTTTTATGTCTTTTAGCCGATAAAAATCAAAATGATAAAACAATACATTTTTATAAACATGCTCTCTGACAATCCCAAAAGTTGGACTTATTATTTCGCTTTTTTTGATTCCAAAAGCTTTCGCTATGCCTTTAATGAAATGTGTTTTCCCAGCACCTAAATTTCCTATTAAACCTATGACTTTGCCTGGCTTTATTTTAGACGCAAAATCCACTGCAAAAGTTTCAGTTTCCTTCGTGGTTTTTGTTTTTTTCGTACCTATGAGTTTATACTTTTTTCTTAAAAATGTTTCCATGTTTTTTTAAACCTTTCTTCCTTTTCCCCAGAAGCGTTTACTCTAAACACTCCGCGGTTTGCTGTCAGTTTTCCTATGGCTTTACACGATAAACCATTTCCAGCCGCAAAATCATAAAACTTAGCTGCCTTAAGGGGAGATACTGTAAATAAAAGTTCATAGTCTTCTCCTCCATAGAGAGCATAGTCAAGAGCCTTCTCTTTCTTCTTTTGCGCGACATATCTCGCCTCGTCCGCTATCGGCACATGAGCTTCCCATATTTTTGCGCCACACTTACTTTCTTCACAAATATGAAGTAAATCACTCATTAACCCATCTGAAATATCTATACACGCACTGACCAAACCAGATTCTCCCAACAGTCTGCCTGCAATAAATTTTGGGACAGGCATCAAATGTTTTTTTACTGCGCTATTTTCATCTTTAGAAAGCCGTTTTTTATTTTTTCCCATTAAGGTCTTCAACCCTGCATGAGAGGCCCCGAGTTTTCCGGTCACAAATATTACATCTCCTGCTTTTGCCGTCTTACGCAACATAATACGGTTTTTTTCTACTTCCCCTAAAAGCGTCACCGAAAGAAAAAGTCTATCAGCTTTTATTGTATCCCCACCAGCAATATCCACGCCATAGGCATTGAACCAAGCAAAAAGCCCAGCATATATTTTTTCAACATACTTTTGGTTTTCATTTTTTGGAAAGCCCACAGTCACAAAAGCATAAAGTGGTCTGCCCCCCATAGCACAAATATCAGATATATTCACAGCGGCGGCTTTCGCGCCCAATTCAAAAGGTGGCGTGTAACGCCTTGTAAAATGGGTATTTTCATAAACGGCATCTGTAGTGACAAGTTGGTATTTGTTTCCATCGGTAATTACTGCACAGTCATCTCCAATTCCAGACTGGAGACGGTGATTTATATGGGGAAAAGTTTTGAGGCGGATTTTATTAATAAGTCCAAATTCATTCATTTTATTTTTTTATTTTCAGTTCGAGGATTTCAAGCCTTGTCTTTGCGAAATCGGTCACTATTTCAGGATATGCTTTCAGTATCTTTGTATATGTCTCGTATGCCATTTCAAGGTTCCCCTGCTCTTCGTACATTTTTCCGATTGAAGTCATCGCTTCTGCGCTCAAAAACCCTTTTTTATATTTATCCACTATCATATTATAATATTTCAAAGCTTTGCCAAAAGCTTTTTTATTTCTGTATGCTTCGGCAGAACCAAACATAGCTTCCGCTGCCCAATCAGTGCCACTGTAATCTTTTATTATTATGGAATAAGCATTTAAAGCTCCATCCATATCCATAACATTATTAAGACATTCTCCAAGTTCCAAAAGTAGCCACGCGTGCATATCTTTATTTTCTACATTTTCTTTAACAAGTTCTCTATATATGCTTGCCGCTTCCATGTTTTTTCCAGAATCTTTATATACCAAGGCGAGGTTTAATCTTGCTTGTTTTACATATGCATTATATTTTTCCTTGCCATTCCATTTTTCTATCAACCCCACATACTGCCGTTCTGCTTTGTCATATTTTTTGTATATAGTATTATTTTCAGCCGCATCTATGGTTCTTTGCAAAAGAACCGGAGTGTTTCCCCAGGCCGTCAGTTTATCAACAATGGTATAAATCAAACCAGCACACATTAAAATAAACAAAAGTGTTACAAACCAGCTTCCACCAGTTTTAGTTTTTTTTGTTTCTTTTTGAGATGCTTCCGCTACACGCAATGCTGAGCGTGGTTCAATTTTATCTATTTTCTTTTTATTTTTCTTTTCCCCGGATGGCATATCACCCTCCAATTATTTTCATTACTTAATTAACACTTACTTTTTTTTCTGCCGTTATCCTTTCGCCCAGTTTAGTCCAAGCTTCCACTTTTACGAGATAATCGCCTTTGGGCACCACCATACCATATGGCACCATGTTCTTATAAATCCATATTTTTTTTTTCTTGTTATATTTGAGCGGGACTTTAACTCCGAAGAAAACATCCAGATATGCCTCTACTTTTTTCATTGCGATTTCGGCCTTAACTTCCACCGTGACAATGGTTCCTGCGCGTATACCTTTTTCGGGAGTTATTTTTATATCCAGTAGGTCTTTTCTTATATTTGTTCCCACACAAGACACAAAAACTAAAACTACCGCCAATAAAAATACCGCTTGTCTTTTATACTTCAACTTCTTCGCCAGATTTAAGCTCTTCCGTGAATTTAAGTCTGGAGATATCGCTGGAAGCGCCTTCAGTATTGCTTACAAGCTCAAGTCCAATATATGCTGGAGCAAATACAAGTATAACTATTAAGGTCATCCACTTTATATTAAAGAGTAAGCCATCAAAAGAAAAATAATTATATTTAGAATTTAGCCATATTAAAAGACCAATTAAAATTACAAACAAAGCTACAAAAAACAACACCACTCTTTTTGCTCTTTTAGCACGATAAGCATTGGTATCCAAATCCAATTGTATGGTATCAAGCTCTTCCTTTTGTTCAATGGTAAGAGGCTGACTTATTAACTTATTTATTTTTTTCTTTATGGAGAAGTTCTCCGTAAACACACTCAAAATCCATCCCCACATTGTGAGGAACAAAATTGAAATAAAAATTATCACCACTGGTTCTGACATAAAGTCCTCCTACTTTTTTATGTTTTTTATTGCTACTGGTACATTATCTA
>CAILUR010000210.1 GCA_903837445.1 uncultured bacterium
AAAGGTTTCAAAAACATATCCAGATAAAGAGCTCAGTGGGGGTGGGAACTGCATATAAACTTATCTGTGCCATAGCAAAAGACAAAACCTTGGATATTAAAGATTATTTTTTAGATTTTGTCGCATTGGGAACCGTTGCCGATATAGTGCCGCTGACTTACGAGAATAGGATTCTTGTAAGACGCGGACTTAAAAAAATAAAAAATACGGTAAACCTCGGACTAAAGGCCTTAAAAGAAGTGGCAGGTATAAAAAAAGATGCTGATATAAGCACTTATCACTTGGGGTTTATTTTAGGACCAAGGATAAACGCCGCTGGAAGACTCGAACATGCGAAAAAAGCAGTAGAACTTTTTATTTCCGATGACGCTGACAAGGTAATGGAAATAGCACAGGCACTGAATGAAGCCAACAATGAGCGCAAAGAACTTATGAAGAAAACGGAAACCGAAGCCATAGAAAAACTCAAAGGTAAATTTAATCCTGCAGAAGATTTCGTGATAGTACTTTATGATGAGACCTGGCACGCGGGAATTGTAGGACTGGTAGCTTCAAAAATAGTTTCTAAGTTTAACCGCCCCACTTTTATTCTCACTAAAGAAGAAGAAAATGGGCAGGTTCACGGAAGTGCCAGAAGTCTTCAAAATGTAAACATTTACGAAGCGCTACAGGCGGTAGCAGCTGAATTACTTAGGTATGGGGGACATAAGTTGGCCGCAGGCGTTACCTTACTTGAAGCCAACATTCCAAATTTCACAAAGCAGCTAAATGAGTATTTGAAAAAAACGACTACCATAGCAGATTTTGAACAAGCGCTTTACATTGATTCCGAAATCACAAATGAAGCGATTCTTTTAAGAGATATCAGAACCTTGGAAAAGTTAGAACCGTGGGGCCCAGGAAATCCCAAACCTTTATTTAGCATGAAAGGCGTGGATGTCAAAGATGTTAAATTTTTTAAAGGAAACACTATGAAATTTTATGCGAAACATAGAGACAAGACCTATAATTTTATTACTTTTGGGGTTCAGGACGAAATGAAAGAAAAAGTAAAACCAGGAGAGATTTTGGATGTGGTTTTCACACCCTCTATAAATGTATGGAATGATGAGGAAAATATTATATTGGAAGTTAAAGATATAAAATAAATTCGCGCAAAGTTTGCCCGCAAGGTCAATTTTATCCAAAAAATCAAATTCTATTTGACATTTCTTTTGCTTAATAATATAATAAACCCGTTGTTTTTGTGTATAAAAGCTTATCTTTTCCTTTATTTACGCAATGTTGTTTCGTTTGACGGGATATGTTTATATGCTTATCCCGTATTTTTTATATAACCGGGTTTTTGTTCCGGAAAATGAGGAAACCATGAAAAAGACTGTAAATGTGGGCTTAATCGGGTTCGGAACTGTGGGAACAGGGGTAGTTAAATTATTTAATCACAATGGTTCACTTATTGATAAAAAAGCAGGGCTGAATGTCAGATTAAAAAAAATCGTGGATCTGGATATAAAGCGTGATCGTGGTGTAAATATTGATAAGTATATGCTTTCAGCCAAAGCTGAAGATATTTTAAATGATCCTGAAATAGATATAGTGATTGAACTTATGGGCGGATATAAACCTGCCATTGATTTTATTTCTGTAGCGTTAAAAAATAAAAAACATGTGGTGACTGCCAATAAAAAAATGGTCTCAAAATATTGGGAAGCTATTTGGCCATTGGCGAAAAAAAATAGTGTGGAGTTTATGCTGGAAGCCAGTGTCGCTGGCGGGATTCCAGTAATTAAAGGCCTACGCGAGGGACTTTCTGGTAATCGTATTCAAAAAATTATGGGAATTCTAAACGGGACTTGTAATTATATTTTAACAAATATGACTCTTAATAAAATGACTTTTGCTGACGCCCTTGCTGGCGCGCAGGCGAAAGGCTTTGCAGAAGCTGACCCCACTATGGACATAGAGGGTTTTGATACTATGCATAAAGCAGTCATACTTTCTTCTATGGCTTTTGGGCAACGAGTGAAAGAGGAAGATGTGCATGTGGAAGGCATCAAAGGCATAGATTATCAGGATATTAAAGCAGGCGACGAAGAGTTTGGCTATGTAATGAAACTTTTAGCCATTGCCGAACACTCAAAAAATGGAATTAATGTGCGAGTGCATCCAGCTTTTGTAAGCAAGGCACATCTTTTGGCATCTGTAAATTATGAATTTAATGCTGTGCATATGACAGGGGATGCAGTAGGAGATGTAATGTTTTATGGGCGTGGCGCGGGAGAACTTCCTACAGCGTCGGCGGTTATCGCAGATGTGATTGATATTGCAAAAATCATAGCGGATGGGGCTGGTGGAAAAAGATATGAAAATATTTCCTCAGACGGTGCGGCACTTGTAAAAATGGGCGAGATAGAGAGCAAATATTATATGCGTTTTAATGTTATGGATAAAGCCGGCGTGTTGGCGGAAATTGCGGGAATCTTGGGCAAACACGAAATAAGCATAAAGTCCGTTATTCAAAAAGAACGCGCTTCACATAAAGAAGTCCCTGTGGTTATCATGTCCTACGAAGCCAAGGAAGCAAATGTAATGAAAGCTCTTAAAAAGATAGATGCTTTGTCGGAAGTAAAACAAAAAACTGTTTACTATAGAGTAGTAGAATAATAATTTTCTTTTAATAGGTTTAATAAAATTAAAGGAGTATAAAATGGCAGAAGCGTATGCAGGAATTATAAATAAATACAGAAAGTATTTTTCGGTTTCTAAAAAAACTCCAATAATTTCTTTGTGCGAGGGAAATACACCCCTCATAAAAGTGGATAAACTTGCTAAACTTGTTGGCGAAAATGTAGAAATGTATGTGAAATACGAGGGCCTAAATCCTACAGGTTCTTTTAAAGATCGCGGAATGACTATGGCCATATCCAAAGCAGTTGAAAAAGGAATGAAAGCTACCATTTGCGCTTCCACTGGAAATACTTCAGCTTCCGCCGCCGCTTACTCTGCGCGTGCGGGATTAAAAAGTTTTGTAGTAATTCCTAACGGTTATATTGCTCTCGGAAAACTTTCACAGGCGCTTATTCACGGCGCTAAAGTTATTGCTATTGAAGGTAACTTTGATGTGGCTTTGACTATTGTAAAAGAAATCGCCGCAAGTGGACTTTATCCTATCGAACTCGTAAACTCCCTTAACCCATATAGAATTGAAGGGCAAAAATCCGGCGCATTTGAAATAGTAGACGCTTTAGGAGAAGCACCTGATTATCATGCAATCCCCGTAGGAAATGCTGGAAACATAACTGCGTATTGGGCTGGCTATAATGATTATAAAAAAGATAATAAAATAAAAAAACTTCCAAAAATGATTGGCTTTCAAGCTGCGGGCTCGGCACC
>CAILUR010000211.1 GCA_903837445.1 uncultured bacterium
ATAAAAGTTTACTTCGTGGCTTTGATGTCATAGGGCAATCAGTAGAGGCACCTGATGAGGCTTATCGTTACTATATGAAAGGTAAAGGGCAAAAGATATTTAGTTCAAAAGAGAAAAAAATAGCATCAGGCAAAGCGCAGACAATAGGAGATGCTTTAAAAGATAAAAATGGCAATATAGAAATAAGTGTTACTGCTTTATCTCGGTTTATAATGTGTCCGCGTATGTTTGCTTTTGAAAAACTTGCTGAGCGGGCAGGCATAAAAATAGAAACTATGGAAGGCAGTGCGCGTATGAAAAAAGGAAGTCTGTGGCACTTGACCTACCGTTTTGCTGCAGAGGATACTAAAAACTTTAATTCAGGCAATGAGAAAAAAACTTTAGAGGCATTAATAAAAGGTTATGAAAGAGCAGTAATAGAAATAGATCCAGAGATAACTGATGAGCGTAGCGCACTTGAAATGAAAAAAGAAGCCGAACTCTTTACCCTTCCACTTTTTGCCTCAAATGAGGTTGCCAGGCGGAAATTATTGAAAATACAGGAAACTATATTATATGAAGAAGATATAGCTTTAAACTGTGGAGGCTTTACATTAAGGGGAAAGGTGGACAGGGTAGATAGTACAGATACTGGCTTTATAGTGTGGGATTATAAGTCAGGGAATGTGGATATGAAAGAATTTCACCTACTCAATTATGGAAATGCATATATAAAAAAACCAAAGGATGAACATAAGTTTTATACTAAAGGGAATGACTACTCTATACAACTTTCTGCGTATATGCATATGTTGCCTAAGGCAGGCGGGAATAAATTAAAAATATTTAAAGGTAAGGGTAGTTTTGGAGGGGTCGTCATATTTGTTATTGGATTAGATACTTCTGGAACTATGGAAGCGGTCACGGGTCAGTCTCCTTATGCGGCACAACTTATTTCTGATGCCTGTGTTTTGCTTGATAGGTTTTTAAAATTAGATATAGCCTCTTTAGAAGCTCCAGGTAATGACTCTACTGGATTAACAAGTGCTGATAAATGTAGTTACTGCAGTTATGAGAAAAATTGCGGCATACTTGCAATGGGAGGTGATGCAAATGCTTGAAAAAATAGTAAATGCCTCTTCTGGGACTGGTAAAACTTTTACAGTATTAGATAGGGCTATAGACTTATCAAATACTGGCAAAACAGAAGCTCAGATAAAAAAAGCTCTTGAAAACACTTTGTTTTTAAGTTTTTCAAATGCAGCTGTGGAAGAGATGAAAACAAGAGTGCTGGAAAAACTTCTCACCTTTAAAAAAAATGCAAAGACATCGCTGATAGATTCCATAAAGCAAGGTTCTGCTGCCAGAATATATACCATACATTCTTTTGCTTTGGAACTTACGCGTGTATTCCGTTATGAGTTAGGCTTGCCTCCTGGTATAGAGTTTGTCCCTGTAGAAAACCTATCTCCATGGAACGAGGCGGTGAAAGAATTTTATAAAAAGGAATGGAGCAGGGAAAAGATAAGCGCAGTATTAGGACTTACAGATGAGACCAGTGTGGAGCCGGAGCAGGTCAGATTGCTGAGCAGCAGAAAGTCATTTACGCCGGCGCCGACCGTGAGGGCGTTGGTGAGGCTGAAGCGGAGCATGGTGCCGCTGGCGCAGG
>CAILUR010000212.1 GCA_903837445.1 uncultured bacterium
ACAACCATACAAAGAATATGATTATAAATAAAATTATTTTTTTCATACAGTTCTTCTCATTTCCAGTCCTTCATCATTTTTTTACTGGCAAGTTCTTCTTCGAGCACATTTACTATATAGTGATCCAGCACAGAGTTTATTTCTTTTACATATGAGGCATCTATTTCAACCACCCTGTTGCCCTCAATAAAATCTTTTGTTTTGAGACTTGTCAATCCGTTTTTTAAAAAGACCTTATCAGCCCCGATATCAAACCCAGACAATTCAAGTAATTTAAGTTTAAACATCATTTCCACTGCAGCCACCTCGAGCGTCTCTTTATCATCAAGCATAGCAAAAGCGTTTTTTGCGAGCGCAAAGACCTCTTCGTTTACCTCTTCAACTGGAAGAAACTTATCCAAAAGTTCGGCAATAAGATAAGCCAATCCGATTTTTTTTAATTCTTTTCTAATATTTTCGTGATTTTTAAGTTGCCGCGCATTTATCATTTTCAAATACTTAGAATTCGTTCCTGTTTTTATCAGCTGATACTCATTTAAAGTAAACAGTTCCGTACACGGTTGGAGTTTACTGGTGGCTTTTTTGGTGCTTTTAGATATTACAGAGAGTTTTCCGTGGGTTTCAGTCAAAATTATTAAAACATTATCTGCTTCATTTATACAAAGATTTCTTATTACTATGCCCTGCGTTTTCAGTTCCATTTTTCAGCCCTTTTAAGTCGCTTACGAATAATCAGTAATAGCCTTCCCCTATCTTAAAACCGAACATTCCTGCCGCTTTACTTCCCAAAAGCATTAAATCAAAAAAAGCGTTTACAATAAAAACAATTCCCCAAAAGGCGATCCCTATTCCCATAAAAATAAAACATTTTTTACCGAACTTTTTATTTTCCTGGTCTGCCTGTGAAATATAAAGCATACCGAGAACAAAACCTATAAGCGGACTGAAAATACAAACTATATATGTCAACACTCGGAGGACTCCCACAGGCGCTACAAATAAAGGCAATGCCGCAGAAGTTGGAGGCTTGAGTATTTCTTGAATCTCAGGGGCGCAATACTTACAATAATGTTTGTGATTTATAATTTTTTGCTGGCTCTCGTTAATAAGCATTCCACAAGAAACGCACGCTGCCGTGTGTTCCGTTTTCTTATTTTTAATAGTTTTAGCCACTTTAAACCTCCTGATTATTCACAACCTACACGCGCACTTTTCTACAAGAAGTTTACGCTTTACTCAAAATTCACCGCAGGTACTGTTTTTGCTTTTTCTTCGGCTTTAAAATACACATCTTTCATCTTAAAATTCATCATACCAGCAATAATGTTTCCAGGAAAGCGTTTCACAGTGAGATTATATTCCAAGACCACTTCATTATATCTTTTTCTTTCCACAGCGATACGATTTTCAGTCCCCGCCAATTCGTCCATAAGTTTTTCAAAAGTAGTGTTAGCTTTTAACTGAGGATAATTTTCCGCGATAGCCAGCAAGCGTCCCAAGGCGCCGCCAAGTTCATTTGAGGCCTTTACTTTATCTTCAAGACTGGATGCTCCTGCCAATTTTGTTCTCGCCATAGCTACATCTTCAAAAATTGTTTTTTCGTGTTTGGCGTACCCTTTTACTGTATTGACGAGATTTGGAATTAAATCATTTCTTCTTTGTAAAACATTTTCGACCTGTGACCAGGCGCCAGTAATAGCAGTATCAAAAGTCACCAGCTTGTTATACGACGACACAAACATTCCTGCCACAAGTAATATTACAGCAAGTACTGCGAGTAAAACTTTGGTTCCAGTTTTCATTTTATTTCCTCCTGTTTTTTTTAGTGAAATTATCAATAAACTTTCCAGCTTTTTCTATTTCCACAAGATACTGCCCATAAAAAGTCTCAGTATCTTTATTTTTTATTTTATCAGAACCTTCTTTCAAATGAAGTATAGCAAAAAATATCGCGGCGTTCAAGCGCATCTTCTTCGAAGCTTTTTCTATGATTGTGCTTTTTTTCAATGGTCCCTGTTCTCCAGTAAGTCTCAACAACCCTTTGAAAATAGCAAGGAAAGTCGAAATAGAAACTTTCATTATATTTTTTAATTTACCCGAATTCCCATTTGCCAACAAG
>CAILUR010000213.1 GCA_903837445.1 uncultured bacterium
CTTCAGTTGTAGCCCTTTGTCAATTGGTTTGGATAAAAGTCCACCAGATGGGTTTTCTATATAAAAAAAGGAGACCTTATTCAGGCCTCCTTTGTGATTTTAATATCCTCCAGCTCTGAACCGTGAAGAGAGCCGGAGCCGTGCAAAATCTCTTGCTAAGCAACTGCAACTACTTTGCAACTACCTTGCAAAATCTCTTGCTAACTCCAAAACACTTTCTAAGGCTACCTCTGTTACTGTTCACTTCACTCAGGTACCTTGCGCACGGTTCTTGATGCCTTACCCTTTGAGTATATCCACAGAAGTGTTAAAAGTCAAATTTTACAAAAAAATAAATATAAATATTGACAAGACACGGTGGCAAGAGTAAAATTATCATATAAATGGTGATAAACTAAAAACTGAGCAAATGGAGCACGAATGAACATATCCACAAAAGGTGATTATGCCATAAGAGGGCTTGTAAACCTGGCTATGGTACACGGTAACGGTAAAATGTCATCTATAAAAGACATATCTGCCAAAGAAGGCGTACCTAAAAGATATCTTGAAAATATTTTTTTACGGCTTAAAAAGGCGGGAATTGTTTCAAGTGTAAAAGGAGAAAAAGGTGGCTTTAAACTTTTTAAAAATCCTAACGAAATAACTATATTAGAAATACTCAATGCGGTGGAATCAAAAAAGACGCCCTCTAAATGTGTTACGAGTGCTACTTCTTGCAATAAGACCAGCAATTGTGGAATAAGGCGTATCTGGGTGGAAATGTTTGAAAGCAATAATAAATTGCTGAAACAATATACTTTGGAAGATATCGCTAAAAAAGGCAAAGGTGAGTGAAAATGGGAAAACTTTACTATCTTGACAATAATGCCACCACGCAGGTGGATCCGGAAGTTTTTAAAGCTATGGCTCCTTATTATATGGAAAATTTTGGAAATCCTTCTGGAGTCTATTCTTTTGCTCAAAAGGCAAAACAAGATGTAGAAGCGGCAAGGGCACAGGTGGCGGAGTTTCTAAATGCGGCACCCTCAGAAATTATTTTTACTTCAGGTGGGACTGAAGCCGACAACCTTGCCATAAAAGGTGCTGCTCACGCTTTAAAAGAAAAGGGCAGACATATTATTACCACAGCGATAGAGCATCACGCGGTTTTAAATACCTGTGAATTTTTGGGAAAGAATGGTTGGGAAATTACTTATCTGCCTGTGGATGAATATGGATTGGTAAACCCAGAAATCCTAAAAGCTGCAATTCGCAAAGACACTGTAATAATTTCAATAATGTATGCAAATAATGAAATAGGAACAATAGAGCCGATAAAAGAACTGGCAGATATAGCGCGAGAAGCAAAAGTATATTTTCATACGGATGCGGTGCAGGTAGCAGGAAAAATAAAACTGGATGTCAAAGAACTGGGAGTGGATATGCTGTCTTTATCTGGGCATAAAATATATGGTCCTAAAGGGATAGGAGTGCTTTATTTAAAAAAAGGCACTAGACTCTCTGCTATGATGCACGGCGGACACCACGAAAATAATCGCAGGGCAGGAACGGAAAATGTGCCAGCAATTATTGGCTTAGGCAAGGCCTGCGAACTTGCAAAGAAAGCGCTTGAAGAGGGAGTGGAAGAAAAAAGAATCAAAGGGCTGCGGGATAGATTGGAAAAGGAACTATTAGGAAAAGTCACGGAAGTGGTGGTAAATGGACATCCTGTAAAAAGGCTGGACAACACCCTAAATATAATATTTAAATATATTGAAGGCGAAGGAATACTTATACATATGGATTTTGAGGGCATATGCGCTTCTTCAGGGTCGGCCTGTACCTCGGGTTCACTTGACCCTTCGCATGTATTGCTGGCCATAGGCCTGCCGCATGAAATTGCGCATAGCAGTATCAGGTTTTCTTTTGGGAGATTTTCTACTGAAGCAGATGTGGACAAAGTAATGGAAGTACTGCCACCAGCTGTGGAAAAACTTAGAATGCTTTCTCCTTTCTGGCACAACAGAGATGAAATGTTAAAAAAAGATGGCGCATGCTATACTGATGAACACGGGCATCATGGTCACGAAAAGGATGAGGAATAAAAAGGTAAGGGTTTTGGGCTGATACTATACTAAGCAGGGAGTGCTAAAAAATGGATAATACAGAAATAATGGCAGACATAAAGGAATTGAAAAGAAAGAAAGGGGCATTGATTGTAGCCCATAATTATCAGATACCTGATGTGCAGGATATAGCTGATTTTACAGGGGATTCGTTGGAATTAGCTAAAAAAATAGCTGTGGCGCCTGAAAAATTAATTGTGTTTTGTGGGGTTAAATTTATGGCGGAAACGGCCAAAATATTGGCACCAGATAAAAAAGTGCTGCTTCCCAGAAAAGATGCTGGCTGTCCTATGGCAGATATGGTGACGGCACAAGAAGTGAGAAATTACAGAGAAAAATATCCGCAGGCGGCGATGGTGGGATATGTAAATACCAATGCGGAGACAAAAATGGAACTGGATGTATGCGTGACTTCGGCTAATGCAGTGGATATAGTAAAAAAACTTCCACAAAAACAGATAGTCTTTGTGCCAGACCGCAACCTTGGGTACTGGGTGCAAAAGAATTGTCCTGAAAAGGAAATTATATTGCATCAGGGGTTTTGTATAGTGCACGAGGCCTTTAAACGCGCTGACTTGGATGGCATAAGGAAAAAATATCCAAATGCAAAAATAGTGGTCCATCCAGAATGCCCACCAGAAGTAGTGGACATAGCGGACGAAGTGGCCTCTACAGCTGGAATGCTCAAATATATTGAAGCGCATAAAGAACTAAAAGAATTTGTGATAGGTACAGAAGAAGGGCATATTTATAAAATGCAAAAATTACGGCCTGATGCAAAGTTTTATTCTTTAGGCGAGGCCAAAATATGCGTGAATATGAAAAAAACGCGGCTTGAAGATGTCTTGGAAGCGCTTGAAAAAGAACAATATGAAATACACTTGTCTGAAGAAATAATAAGAAAAGCAAAGGCCCCAATTCAAAAAATGGTGAGTATGTAATTAAAAAGAAATAACTATAGAATTATTAAAAGGAGAAAAACTATGATGCAATACAGCGAAAAAACAATGGAATACTTTAAGAGTATGAAGAATATGGGGAGAATGGAAAACCCAGATGGAATGGGTAAAGTAGGGAATCCCACCTGTGGGGATGTAATGTGGATATATATAAAAGTGGAAAATAATATAATAGTGGACTGCAAGTTTGAAACTTTCGGGTGTGTGGCTGCGATTGCTACTTCCTCACTGGCGACTGATCTCGTAAAAGGGAAAACACTTGAAGAAGCGCTGGAAGTCACCAATAAAAGAATAGTGGAAGTACTTGGGGGATTGCCCAAAGCAAAACTCCATTGTTCTCTTTTGGCGGAAGACGGAGTAAAAGCGGCTATTGATGATTATAGGTCTAAACAGAAAAAATAAAGGCAAAAGGAAAAAAATGTCTAAAATAATAGTAGCAATGAGCGGCGGCGTGGATTCCACGGTCGCCGCGTTTTTATTGAAAGCCCAAGGCCACGAAGTGGTGGGAATGACTTTGAAGCTATGGGATGATGCATCGCGGTGTTGTAATTATGAAGATATCTTGGATGCGAAAAAGGCCTGCTGGAAGCTCGGCATAAAACATTATACTTTGAACGCAAAAGTAAAATTTAAGGCAAAAGTGGTAGAGCCTTTTATCAGCGCTTATCTCTGTGGAGAGACCCCCAGTCCCTGTGCTGTGTGCAACAGGGATATAAAATTCGGAATACTTTTAAAAAAAATGCACGAACTTGATTTTGATTTTGTGGCTTCTGGGCACTATGCCAAAATAGAAAAACACGGAGAAGAGTATTGGCTGATAAACGGGGAAGATAAAAATAAAACACAGGAATATTTTCTCGCCAGATTAAAACAAAAAGACCTGTCTAAAATTTTATTTCCGCTTGGAGAAATGAAAAAAAGCGATATAAAAAAAATCGCGGTAGAGAATGGGTTCATTAGAAATAAAAAAGAAAGCCAGGAAATATGTTTTATGAAAGATAAAGAAACTCCTGGAGAGTTTATTATGCGGTCTTCAAAAGAAGCTGGGAAAGAAAAAGGCGAGCTCTATGTCAGGGGAAAAGGAAAAGTAAAAGACCTTGAAATGCCTTGGTTTAGTTTTACCATAGGACAAAGAAAAGGGTTTGGCTATGGGGCAGGGACCCCCCTCTATGTGGTGGAGATAGATGCACAGAAAAAAAGAGTAGTGCTGGGTGAAAAAAACGAGGCATATGCAGCTGAGTGTAAGGTCAGGGATTTGAATATGTTGTTCAAAGAAAATAAAAAGTTTGAAGCGGATGTGAAAATTCGCTACCTACATAAACCTGTAAAAGCAA